>JBDTOH010000715.1:0-2870 GCA_039933355.1 Gemmatimonadota bacterium
TCCGCGGCCGAGATGTTCTCGGGGGACCTCACCAAGCTCTCCGACGCGCAGCTCGCTGGCATGGCCGGCACGATCCCGACGACCGACCTCCCGCGCGCCGAGCTCGAGGCCGGGATCGCGCTCGTCGATCTCGTCGTCCGGGTCGGCCTCGAAGCCTCCAAGGGCAAGGCCCGCGCGACGATCGAGCAGGGCGGCCTGTCGATCAACAACGTCGTCGTGAAGGATGTCGCCAAGAAGGTGACCGCGGCCGATCTCATGACCGAGACCCGGCTCGTCCTGCGCAAGGGCAAGAAGAGCTACCGGATCGTCCACGTGGGGGACGAATAACCAGCGTTGCCGCCGGTCACGGCTTGAGCACGAACGTCGACGGCAGGACGGCGTGCTTGATGGCGGGTAGCTGGTGGATGTACGTCGCGACCGCGCGGAGATCGGCTTCTTCGAGCTGACTCCAGCCGGCCTGCAGCAGCGACATCGGCGGCAGGATCGCCTTGCCGGTCGGCCGCACCATCGTCTTCAGCGTCGCGTACAGATTTTCCTCGGACCACGCGCCGATCCCGGTTCCCTTGTCGGGCGTGATGTTCGGCGCGTAGAGCTTGCCGGTGCCGAGCGTCGAGATCGTCATGTCGAGACCACCGCCGAACAGGTGGTCGGGCTCGCCCGGCGTCATGTGGCAATGGCCGCAGACCATCATCGAGGCGAGATATTCGCCGTGCTTGACGGGATCGGTCGTGACGTCGGGCGCGTTGGCCGGCGGAGGGACCGTGGGTTGGGGGATCTTGAGGTTCTTGTTCGGCGCGACGACGCGCTCGATCGGCCGGAGGGTGCGGAGGTACGCGACGACCGCCTTGACGTCGGCGTCGGTCATCCGGTTGTAGAGCGCGAACGGCATGATCGCGTAGAGCTGGGTGCCGTCGGGGCGGGTGCCTTCGCGGATCGCTCGGGCGATCTGATCGTCGGTCCAGCTGCCGATCCCGCTGGCCTTGTCCGGCGTGATGTTCGGCGTCCGCCAGGTCCCTGCCACGGGATCCGGCATCTCGAGGCCGCCCGCACCCGCATTCGTGAAGTCGGGCCCGTTTGGCCCGAGCGCGGTGTGGCAGACCAGGCAGCCGCCCGCCTTCACGACGTACGCACCGCGGGCCAGCTGCCGGGCGTGGGGATCGGCCGCGTCGGGCTTCGCCGTGACGTGGATCCGTTCGACCTTGTCGGGATCATCTTTGGGGATCGGACCGTCGGCTTTCTTGCCGCAGCCTGCGAGCCCCGATCCGACCAGTAACACCAGCGCGACCCTCGCTCCGTGCATCCGCATTTCGCTCGTCCGATCCTATCTCCCGGACGGCGATCGCTGGGCTATTTGGGCGGCGGACGCCGGCCGACCGTCAGCGCGGTGACCGCGGATCGCCGGCCGACGCTGTCGATCCAGGTGAGCGCGATGTGCTCGCCGATCACCAGGGGTTCCAGACCGCCCCGCGCGCAGCTCTTGTGGGCGTAGCTTGCCCACTCGAACTTGCGCCGCTCGGTGGTCGGCGCGATCGCCGTGTAGGCCCGGGGCGCGCTGCCGGTGATCGCGACGATGAAGAGCTGTGCCTCGGCTGGAAGATCCTGCGCGAGCTCGAGCGTGGTCGCACCGCCTGGAACTCCCGCCTCGAACTTCCGCAGATCGTCCATGCTGAGCGTCGACTTCGCGCTCGCCGCGCGCAGCACCTGGAGCGCTGGTGACTTCGTCGCGGTCTGATGGAGCTTCGCGACTCGCTTGCCCGCGCCATTGAAGATCACGAGATCGCGCTCTGCCGGGCCCGCTGGCAACCAGCGCTCGTACCCGCCGCCCAGGACCTCGGCCGCGACCGTGACCGCGTGACCATTACCGTCCTTCACGGTCCACTGCTCGTCGTTCGCCATCCGGTTCGCCACGACCTCGTGACGCCGCACGACGATCGCGCCGTCCGCCGGAAGCACCGCGTCGGGGGCGGTGACCAGCACGAGCTCGCTGACGGTCGGCGGCGGCTGAGCACACGGCCAGGCGGTCGCAGAAGGGAGAGATGCGAGGAGGATCAAGAGGAGGCTACGCATGTTGAAGCACCACGTGACGGAGGGCCCGATAGTCAGACGGACGAGCAGGCCAGAGGGGGCAAAATCATCGAGTCGCCGAAACAGATGAAGGGCCCGGCTCTCGCGAGCGGGCCTCCAAAATCACTGGATCGCCGAAAAAGATGAAGGCCCGCTCTCTCGAGCGGGCCCTCAAAACCCCGGCAGCGTCCTACTCTCCCACAGGGTTGCCCCTGCAGTACCATTGGCCCTGGAGAGCTTAACTTCCGTGTTCGGGATGGGAACGGGTGTGACCTCTCCGGTGTAGCCACCAGGAAAAAAAGAATTAAGTGCATTGCACGGCTGGGCTGGTGCCCAGCAGGTCAGCTGATTGGCTCGGGTGAGCCTTCTAGATCGTCCTACATTCACAAGATTCCGGCTAGAGATTGTCTCTCACAAGCTTCTATCGGAAACGCGAATGGGGTGATGGCTTAGACCTTCTCCCGGCGCGCCTCGACGTCGATAGTGGATATCGACGCGGCGTCCACGTCCTCGGTTTAACCCGAGAACGCTCGGAAAAATAGGTGGTCAAGCCGCCCGACCGATTAGTACACGTTAGCTCCGTGACTTGCGCCACTTCCACATCGTGCCTATCAACCGCGTAGTCTACGCGGGGTCTTCTGGTGCCTTAACGGCATTTGGGATACCTTATCTCGAGGGGGGCTTCCCGCTTAGATGCTTTCAGCGGTTATCCCTTCCAGACATAGCTACCCGGCGATACGGCTGGCGCCATAACCGGAACACTAGCGGTCTGTCCAACTCGGTCCTCTCGTACTAAAGTCAGCTCC
>JBDTOH010000716.1:0-2865 GCA_039933355.1 Gemmatimonadota bacterium
CGACCTCATCGACCTCGAACCCTCCAAACACCCGCAGCTCCAGCACCTGCGCCTGGCGTTCGTCCAGCCGCGCGAGGCGGTCGAGCAGATCATCGAGCTCGAGGACATCGAGGGCATCACGGGAAGGCGTTGCGTCGGGGAGGGTCACGAGGGTGGTGCGGAGATCGGCACCACGTTTGCCGGCGTTGCGGGCACGCGCGTAGTTGACCAGGACCCGGCGCATGGTGGTGGCGGCGGCGGCGAGGAAGTAGGCTCGGCTCTGCCACGCGGCGGCCTGCTCCCGCGCGAGGCGGAGAAAGGCCTCGTGGACCAGGGCGGAGGTTTCCAGGGTGTGGTCGGCACGCTCCGTCCGCCGGAGCCGGTGGGCGATCGCGCTGAGCTCATCGTACAGGATGGCCGCAAGCTCCTCGGTGCTTCCACCCACAGAACGATCGTCCGCCACCCCGGCTCCCCAGTCAATTGCTCACTAACTTAATCAGTGGCTCTCACGGCAGAGCGTGGAGGTCACACCCGTCACGGCCGCGGATCCGGCCTATCGCTATGGGACTCTCGGTCCGTCGACTCTGGCGCCGCCCTGCAGCAGGACCACCTTGGTTGCCTTGCCCCCGTCGACCGTGAACGTGAATCGCAGCTCCGGATCGAAGGCGACTCCAAACGCGTAGTTGCCGAGGTAGCGCATCTCACTCGCGTCCTGGCCCTGAGCCTGCGCCATGAGACGGGTGCCGTCCAGGAAAACCTTGAGCGGCACCGCCTGCCCACCGGGCAATTGCAACGCGTAATTGCCGACAATCGCGTCCCGATCGGCCGTCGAGAGCGACAGAGCGGCCGCCTGCGAGGTCGCTGCTGCCCGGCCGACGGGGGCTACACCATACGCCACGCGGAGAAGATTCTGCACCAGCGTCTGGGGAGACTCGCTATCGTAGTTCGTGAATACCACGATGCTCAGGCTGTCGTCCGGCACGTAGGTCGCCGCCGTCGCGAACCCATTGACGCCGCCCGTATGGGAGACTGTCTTGTGGTCGTTGAACACGCCCGGTGCGAGGCCGAATCCGTAGTTGATCTTGCGCCCGCTGTTGAGCGTGTCCGCGGTGGACATGAGTGCGTACGACGCGGGCGACACGACCATTCCGCCGTCGAGCGCGCGCTGCCACTTCGCGAAGTCGCCCACCGTGGAGCACAACGCGCCCGCGGAGAATGGATGCGACAGATCCAGGAACTGCGCGCGCACCGGACCGCTCGGTCCCTTGCTATACCCGAGCGCGAATGCGGGATCGGACGTCTTCGACGGACAGTACGACGACTGGCTGAGACCGAGCGGCTTGAAGAACTGTGCGTCGAGATACTTCGCGTATTTCTGTCCCGACGCCTTTTCGATCACCATGCCGAGCAGTACGTACCCGGTGTTGTTGTACCGGTATGCGGTGCCGGGTGCGAAGTCGAACGTGTCGGCGGCGACGAACTTGATGATCGCGTCGGGCGACAGCGCGTCGTTCCACGTCTTGACCCATGCCGGCGACGACGTGTAGCTGTGGATGCCCGAGGTGTGATTCAGGAGCTGACGGATCGAGACCTTCCTTCCCTGGAGCGGGAACTGCGGCACGTACTTCGAGAGGTCGTCGTCCAGCTTCACCCGCCCCTGCTCCACGAGCTTCATGATCGCGGCGGATGTAAACTGCTTCGTGATGGACCCGATCTCGTAGATCGTGGTAGCGGTCGGCGCGCGCCAGGCATCCACGTTGGCCAGACCGTGTGCGCCATACGCCAGCGTATCGCTCCCGCGAATCACCGCGAACGACGCGCTCGGCGCGTGCGATTCGGCGAGGTATGTGTAGACGAGCGAGTCGGCGCGCGAACGGAATGCGTCGCGCGTGATGGTCGACCGTTGGGCGGTGGCCGACGAGAGGCCGGCGAGCATCGCGAGGCCGGCGAGGCGGGAAGAACGCATCATTTGAGTGCTCCAGGAGGATGCCGAAACCTACCTTTGTCGCCACTCGAGCGCGACCGAGGTGCCCGCGCCAAGGTTGCCGCCTGAATTGTGTCGATACGGGGGCGCCTGCGAGGCGCCTAACGTCTGCCGCTATGCTCCAAGCGAATCATAGAGTGGGCGAGCGAAGCGAGCTTCCGTACACCGCTTGTCGGCATCAGCGTGTTCGCCTCGGCACAAGGTCGACGCCCAAGAGGCTTCCGCGGCGCCCCATCCGACTGAGCATCAGGCTTTCCGCGAACGCAGCTTCCACAGTCCGCGTGCCGAGAGTATCGTGGCGAGGCCACCGGTGACGCCGAGCGCCATGAGGGTCCAGATGAAAAAGAGGCCCCCGGGCGACTTGGCGACCGCGGCAGTGAACCCGTTGTTTCGGTGGATGATGGGCATGCCCAGCGCCGCGAGCCCGCCGAGGAACATGATGACGTGCCCCGATCTCCGCTCGGCGAGCAGCAACGTTCCGCACGCCACGACGAGCAGGATCGGTACCACCACGAAGACGAGCCCAGACCCTCCCCGGTCGAACCCGAAGACCACGTCTCCGCCGATGTGAAATGGCAGGAGTATGATCGAGAGCAGGGATGCGGTGGTCAGTGTGGTGGGCTTCACGGGTGTCCCGGGGGGCTCGGGGGAGGGTGGCCTCATATGGTTGTCCCATACGAGGGTCCGTCGGCCGGGTTTCAGCACTGCCCAGTAGCCCGCTGCAACTGATTCTCGTCCGGACCCTGCGGGTGACGCCCTCGCGCGGTGCTGTCGTCAGCCGTCCCTCGGACGCACCGTTGACGCTGAGATATTGGTGGTCAATGACTTTGGCCCTCTACCTCACTATTACCGACAGGTAAACGCTGCCGCATCATCGGTGCTGCCCGTGCCGTTGTACCGCG
>JBDTOH010000717.1:0-2863 GCA_039933355.1 Gemmatimonadota bacterium
CGATACACCGGCGGTGCTTCGGAGAGTCGACGCGTTAGGATCGGAGCGGAGTGTTTCTCTTTACAAGGGTACCGCGGAGGAGTCGCTCCGGGGAATTGCACCCTACCTCGTACGACTCGACTTCGCGACGTACGATTGGCTGGTCGAATCCGAATGGACGGAGCCGTGGGGGATTCTCGTGCTCGCCGACGGAGACCTCGACACGTTGCGGCGCCACTTCCGGCGGTTCTTGATCGTCGAGTCGCCGAATGGTGATCCCTGGTACTTCCGGTTCTACGATCCGCGGGTGCTGACCAAGTTTCTCCCCACCCTCGATCACGCCGGCGTCGACGATTTCTTCGGACCGGTCCGCGCGTTCGGTGCGGTCGATCCCATGAGCTATGGCGTGCGGATCACCACGATCCAGACCGATCCAGCGAGCGGCCGGAGCCGGCCGGTGGTCGTCAAACGCCTCACCGAAACGGCTTGAGGGCCGGTCCGACCGGGAGCGACCGAAAATGCAGATGAGTCAATCGCAGGTTGACGCGATCGGGGGAGTCGAAAAGTGTACGTTCTCCCCGCCGCCCAACAACGTCACGCCCCCGCCCGACGTGGGACCTTCGGTTCAGGTGGTCGACCCGGACAAGCCTGGATTCATCGTGATCGAGTTGCTGAACGCCCGCCGCCGGCCGGTGGCCGGGGCCAAGTACTCGGTCAAGCTGCCTAACGGAAAGATCGTCACGGGGAAGCTCGACGGCAAAGGCAAGGTGCGGATCGAGGGGATCGACCCGGGCGAGTGCGTGATCCGGTTTCCCGACTTCGATACGCCGGACACCACCTCCGTCGCGACCACCGATCCGGCCCCGTCGCCCTAACGACGCCGTCCATCAAGCAGATCGTAGAAGAGGTCGGTCGATCCGGTGCGCCCGCCGCCCACCTGCACGAAGTACTCCTGGTCTCCGCTGCCGAGGGAGGCGAGCCACTGCTGGTATTTGGGGCCTTGCGGAAACTGGCTCGTGTGGAGAGCAGCCGCCCGGTGCTTGGTGTCCAAGAACTCCCTGATATCCACTGTCACCGTGATGCTGGCATCGGGCACGGCCCCGGCCTCGAGCTGCTTCATCTCCGCGTCGGTGAGACCGCGGCCGGCAAGGATCGGCGCCATCGCCATGGCCTTGGTCCGGGGAATCGCGACGTCGTAGAGCCGGGTCGGTCCGCCGGGCCGCGCGGTTTCCGCTTCGAACACCTCAGTGGTCAGCTTGCCGACGGCGATGTGGTCGGCATGTCCCGTGACGCCGTCCGGTCCAAACGTCACGATCACCTGCGGACGCACGTCCCGGATGACTTGCGTGATTCGGGCCCGGATTTCGGCGTGCTTGTCCGTGGCCACCGTGCCGTCCATGAACCCGAGCAGCCTCGGCGGTGAGATCCCGAGCTCCTTGCAAGCGGCCCGTAGCTCGGCCTCGCGCAAAGCGCCGAGCGCGGGACCCGGATTCGGTCCGCCCTTCTGTCCGGACGTGACGGCGACGATGACGACCTTCGCGCCCTCGCGCGCATACCGCGCAAGCGTGCCCGACATGGTCGTCTCATCGTCCGGATGCGCGAAGACAGCCAAGAGAGTCCGGGAGTCAGGCTTGCCGACTTGGCCTTCGGCCCGCCCAAACGGTACGCTCTGCAGCGCGGTGAGCACGAGGGCCAGGCGCGCGATCGACATCGCTCAGCAGCCGATCGGCTCGGTGGACACGACCAGATCGTCGAAGTAGCGCTCTTGCGCCTTTGGAGCGCCGCCGTTGAAGTAGTTCTCGAGAAACACGGCGTTGAGCCCATAGTCGGAAAATCCACCGACCCAGTTCAAACCGGTGCGGCTCGCCTCGGCCCGCCCATCGATCCACAGCTCGAAGACGCCGTCCGCTTGCTCGGGCGCGTTCAGCTTGATGTGGGCCTCAACGCAGAGCCACCGACCGGCGTCCTTGTCCAGGAACACCTGGCTCTGGCTCTTGGCCATACCGAGCGAGCGCAAATGCGCGAAGTCGTTGTAGGTTGTGGCGAGCAATTTGCCGCTCGGATCGGTGCCGGATTGGGGATCGAGCACCATTCGGTACGGCGCGGAAGGACCGCTGCCGGTGTAGCCAACCATAGACTCCGCCCACGATGTCCGCGAGGCAAGGCCGAGCATCCGGCTCACCTTCCATCCGCCGCCGCCGGTCCAGCCGGGTTGATAGCGAAGCCGGAGGCGCCACCAGAGCTCGCGATAGTTCTCGGTCCCGGCATCCGCCACCCGAAAATAACTCTGCGGCATGCGGCCGAATGCGAGATGCAGCGCGCCGGCATCCACCTGCCCGGTCCGGAAGCTGGCCCGCATCCCATACGAGCCGTCCACCCCGACGCCGGCCACTCGAACAAAGGAGCCGTCCCTGCTCTGGTACTCGAAGTATTTCGAGAGCCGGTCGACCTCGAAGTCGTCGCAGAAGATCCACGCAGGCCGGGCCTCGGCGCACGGAGCGGTAGCAGGGACCGCGGTCGACGGCGTCGGCTCGAGCGAGGACGCGCCCGCCGCATGGCAGGCGATTGTCGCCAGCAAGGCGGCAACCCCCAAGCGCGGGCCCGGGTGCATCGTCATGGTGTTCCGCTGGGTGCGAGGAGCTCGGAAGATCGCGACCGGCGCCCGGGGACGCAAGCTGGAACGGTCGACGAGGCGGCTTTCGCTGCTTCGGCGTTAGGCAATTCTCCGGCCGGGCCCCGTCGAGAGCGCTCGGCATCCCGGACGTCGGGCTGGTCACGATGACCGATCTCCTCAACCACGCCGGCGCGATCGCCGGGAAACGTCGATGTGCCGGTGCTCGCCGATCTCGAGGACGGGAACGGCACGGCCTCACACGTGTATCGG
>JBDTOH010000718.1:0-2855 GCA_039933355.1 Gemmatimonadota bacterium
CGGCCAACGCGGTCGGGTCAAGGCCCTTCTCTTCGGCGAGATCCAGCGCCGCACCCAACGCCGTCAGCTGGCCAGAGGTCAGAAACGTGTCTCGGCCTTCTTCCGGATACCGCTCGACATGCTTGCACGGGTTGATATCGTCCGCCCGGTAGCCGTGACGGGTAGCCCACGTAAAGAAGGCGGACAGCAGCGCAAGCACTCGGTTCGCCAGGTAGGGCGTGTCCTTGAGCCCCTGATGCAGAGACGACACTTGGCTCCGCGTGACGTCGGCGGCCTTGGTCGGTCCGAGCCTCGGCAGGATGTACTGCCGAAACTGGCGGGTGTATTCTTGGACGGTCCGGGCCGCCCTCTTTCCGGCGAGACTGGTCAGGTAGCTTTCAGCGAGGACCGCGACGGTCGGGGCAGCCTTCAATCCGGCTAACTCGGCCGATGGGTCGGAGCCGGTGGCGATCGCGCCTCGATGCTCACGAGCGATCTCTCGGGCCTGCTCTGTGGTCAGGTCTCCGTACCGTCCGATGGCGAGCTTCTTCGCCTTGCTATCACCACGCGGACGGTACATCAGGTAGAACATCTTCCGCCCGCTTGCCAGCGTCTTCAAGCCGAACCCTTTCAGTTCGATGTCCCACACCCACAGCTCGCCAGCGGCTGGGACCGGTGCGTCATCGACAACACGCTTGGTCAGCTTCCTTCGTGTGGGCTGAGTGCTCATCTGACCAGGCTCCGGTAGTGGTTCAGGTAGCAGATAGGTAGCATGCTCCAGCGGTCATCAGCTACCTGGATGGTTCACGTAAGCAAGTAAGTCTATGAAAGCAAATGAAATAGTCAAGGTGGGAAATCAGTGGAAAACAGAGAGCCACCGACTGTTAATCAGCGGGTCACAGGTTCGAGTCCTGTCTCGGGAGCTTTCGCACCAACATCTTACCGCCCCGCATCCAAGCCAGCGCGCTGTCCCGGTCACTCTCAAGACCATTGGCGGGAGCTACGTAACACCGGACATCGGCAAGGGGCGATGCGCCCTTTTACGCGCACCTCAAGTCCGAGAGTTTCCGCGTCAAGGATGGAGATCGAGCTCGCCGGGTACAGGTGATCGGTCTCCTGGGATTCTCGGGCAACCCACCCGCTCCCCATCTTCACCTTTACATTGGCGAGACCAACGAGCGACTCGGCAGCGAGGGTCTGCCGTACTTTATTCGACGGTTCGAGGTGGCGGGCGAATGCCCGGCCCCGCCGGTGATGTGGGGCTGGTTCCCGAAGTGTTCTCTCACGCCGCCTGACGTTCGGCGCCGCGAGATGGCGCTCGGCTGGAAACTGATCCGCTTCAGAGGCTCGCGCTGATCGTTAGGCGCCGGACCGGAATCCGGGAGCATCCCGCTACTTTCCGTACCGATCCCAGCCGTACGGATCCTGTGCCGAGGTCACTTCCCATGGACCGAGGAAGATGAACTGCTCCGCGTCGGCGGCGCCGCTCTTATTCCCGGTGCGCCAGAGCGCGTGGTAGAGCATCGGCGTGCCGTTCGTCGTCGCGCAGCCGACCCATACCGGCCTCGGCCACGGCGCCCAGGAGCCGTCGACCGTCAGCCTGCGGAGGAAGAACCGGTGGATGTACGACGTGGGGCTCGTCGTCTCATAGTTGAGCACGAGCTCGTACCAATCGCCGTCCTTGAGCATGTTGTGCGGCGCCGCGCCCTGGGGGGCGGTCGTCACATAGACACCTCGGTACCGGCCGGCCGGCTCCGGCGCCACGCCCCCGGCGCCCGGGTTCGTCATTGGGACCTGCACCGCCTTCTGGTCGCCGTGCCGTGGGCAGCCGTGGGCGAGAAAGCCCGAAGACGTGAGGACCCAGTCCATCCGGCTCTTGTTACCTTCCGGCCAGAGGAAGAGGAGCTTGTGCGTTCCAGACTCACCGGGGGTGCGAGTCTTCGACGTATAGCCGTCCGGGCCGGTTCCTCGAAAGAGCATCGTCGTCCGCGCCCACACCCGGGCCGACGGCTTGAAGGTTCGATGGTCCTCGATCGTAATCGCCGTGCCGGCCGGTGTACGGTACCGCACGACCTTTCCGAATATCCCGCGCGGGTCGGGGAAAACGCCTAACACGTCCGGTCTGGTCCGGATCGCCGACGAGCCGATCGAGAAACTCCGGCCCCTCGTCAGGGCCTCCCAGCCGCTTTCCGGCGTGTCAGCTTCCGCCAGATCCTGCGACGACTCGCCTGCGAGAAGCTCCTCACCGAGGCGGGCGGGGTCGTAGCCGGCGGGTACTTTCCCCGATCCTCGGACGGGCCGATCGGGAGCCGCCTGTGGCGGGCTTGGAGCCCGCGGCGGCGGCGGTGCGGGTGCGGGCGCCGGGGTGGGCGGTCGCGATAAAGGGGGAGCGGGGGGCGGCCACGAAGCGGGGCGCCGCGGGGGCGATGTCGAGTCCGGTGGTGCGGGTGGTTGCACCGCGACCGTGGAGGCGGTCGTGTCGTGCACCCGGGGCTCCGGTGTCCTCGCGACGCAAGCTCCAACGAGTCCGGCGAGCGCCGCGAAGGTCGCCCAGGAGGGCCGTGCAATCATCGGTGATACCCCTTCAGAATCCCAAACTGACCCCCCAAACAATAGCCTGGCGGGCTCACTTCCACCCGTACAGCGCCAGCGCGTTCTCCCGCATCGCCATCCGAGCAATCGCCTCGGCCCGTTCCCGGGTGATCTCGCCGTCGCGCATCATCCCGGTCAGCGCGATCGCGAGCGCGCGACGGCCGGCGGTGGCGCCGAGCCAGCCCCACTCCTCCCACCCGATAATGTCGCTGTCCTCGTAGGCGTCCGAGCCAAAGAGAACCCGGTCCGGGTACGCCGACAGCCATTCCCTGAGGACGCCGGCG
>JBDTOH010000719.1:0-2851 GCA_039933355.1 Gemmatimonadota bacterium
GGGTGGAAACGGGTCGGTCGTCCGCTGCCGTTGATCGTGCAACCGGCTGAGGCGGCTCTCGACCAATCTGCTCAATTTGTCCGCAGCGCCGTCGACAGCCTCTCCTAAGGTGGCTGCCTGGTGGGTGACCGCCACCGGCTGGCGGCCTTCGAGACGGGCCTCCATCACGCAGCGCTTATCGATATGGCCGCTCTTGTCGCCGTTCTGGTCGCTCAAGTGAACCTCTACCCGCGTTATGTGATCGCTGGCTCGGCTCAAGGCAGCCTCGACGACACCACGGACCTCTGCTGCCAGCGCCTCATCGCCTTGGATGTGACGATCCGTATTGATCTGAATCTGCATGGGAGCTCCTGGTGTGATTGTGACCGGCACAAAATGGGGCAGGCGGCACCGAGTCCGCTCCTCGTCGATATCTGCTCCGCCGACATGACCATGGCGCCCAGTTCTTCGGCTCCGCCATGTCGTCCGGGTCGTCGAGCAAGGCCTTCGGGAAGCGAGCGGCGCGAGCATCCCGCCGACGATGGTGTCCTGCCTGGACCGCGCCAAGGTACTCCTGACGCTCCGCCACCTCGGACCCTCGATTGATGCACGGCGCTCGAGAGTCCGACGATGCGGGATGCGTTATCGGGTTCGCCTCATCGAGTATGGTGCGTGACAGCCGGATCCTCCACCCAGTAGCCTCGCCGATCGTAATGTCGATGCAGGCCGGATTCATAATCCCGCGTGAGCAGCGACTGCTCCGTGTACTCGGGCGCGTGCTTGATGGTCTCGCGGGTCAGGTTGACGTAGACCGTTGAGTCCTTCCAACTGACCCGGTCGATCCATTGCGGTGAGACCAGCACCTTCTTCCCGGGCCACCAGTTCCGGGTATCGATGATCAGATACCGAATCGCCCACGTGTCGTCGTCGATGATGAAGTCCTCGACGTGGCCGATCTCGCCGTCCGTGGCCTGGATGTGATGGCCGATCACATCGTGCGTGCTGCGGAGGTGCGGATCCCACGCACTCTCGCCAGGAGCGGGGTCTCTCCATTGGCTCCGGTCACGAGCGATAGCAGGATACGATCCCCACATGTAAGGACCACCCCAATACGCCGGCCATCCAAAATATCCGTAGTAGGCATTCTCGAATTGTCGGGACACGGGTTTGTCGCTGTCCAACGACGGACTGTCCTCGATCTGCTTCCTGCTCAAGCCTACGACGAGGTGGTGGTCCTGTTTGCTCACGGCCTGCAGCGCGTATGGCGAGATCAATACCCGTCGTCCCGCGAGCCAGCCCCCTGTGTCGGCCACAAGATAGCGAATCGCCCAGTGTTGGTCATCGAAGTAGAACTCCTTGACACTCCCGATTTCCCCGTCGAGGGCGTTCAATTTGTAGCCCGTGAGTTCCTTGGCTCTGTCCAGCATGGTAATGCTCCTTTCTCCTTGTGCGAATTGCCTTCGGGTTCCCTATCGGCGCTCGATCGCTCGGACTCTCCGTGAGCATGGACCAGTCGGTCGCGCGCGCAGGATATTCCTTGGCTAGCGCGGGGGAATCCGCTGGTTGCCGCGCGGCTGAAGCGAACGTTAGCCGTTTGTAGTGTCGATCCGTATCGCTCGAAAGGATGACACAGGGAGGCCAGAAATAAACCGGGAATCGGGTGCGGCTCGGCGTTGGGCGACCGGCGCGGAGGGCATCGCTGGCCGAGTACCCGACCTGGACTCCCTCGGTGAATGGAGGGCCGTAGCCGGCACCTCATCGCTGGGAGCCTTCGAGTAACGAGTGAGTCGTGAACGGGGCTGGCTTCGTCGAGGCTCAATCGGGACCGCGTTCACTGTCACCTTCACATCCGCTTCTTTGCAGCTGGGATGCCGCGAAAGCCGCCCCTGCAGCTCGACTGCCGGATAAACAGCTCCGTCCGAGAGACATGCTCAGTGGCGCCCATGCAGCGTTGTCATCGAGCATGACAAAGTGTCTCGCCGGAGAGATTGCAGCGACTACACCGAGCACCTGTTCTGTGCGGATGGAGTTGGCCTGTGCGGCCGTCGGGCGGTCCCGCGTCCCCACCTTCGCAAGTCGGGTCCGGCCCGGCATCTGTTCGCCCGCGCCGCTGTCGGGGACCGTCAACATCATTTCACGGAGCATATCGCATGGCAAATCACATCTTTGGCTTGGCCGCTGTCGCCGCGGTGGTGATCGGGTGGACCGGCACCACCTCTCGAGCACCCTCGGCGGCTCGATATGTCGCCCGAATGACCGGCGCGCAGGAAACACCGCCCAACAACACCAAAGCAAAAGGTACCGCGTCGTTCACTATTGATGGGACCAAGCTCGAGTTTACGATCGAGGTCCACGACCTCACGGGCCCGCCCACAGCGGCGCATATCCACGTCGGTGCGCCGGGTGCCTCCGGGCCGCCGGTCTATACCTTTACGATCAAGCCCGGGGCCGGTACCAGCGGGACGATTTCGGAGGGTAGCCTCGACCTCACCAAGGACGCGAGCGCCGGCGTGTCCGGTGACTCGCTCAAGACGCTCCTGAACAATGGCCATGCCTATGTGAACGTGCACACAAAAAACTTCCCAGGGGGCGAGACTCGTGGGGAGGTCATGAAGAGGTAGGATCGAGTGGCGGCCCGGTGCTTGACCGGCGACTGCCGGCGAGCACCACGCCCGCCGTTGCAACTACGCGCTTGACGGTGAGGGTACCGGCCCGGTCAGTCACCCGGCGTGCCCAACCGTGGTATCATCGGTCCGCCTCGTTAGGTACGCGGCATCCGTGCACGCTTCCAATACGGCCGGCCGGCGATTGGTGTCAGCGACCATCGCCCGCCCTCAGGGCTTCGAAGCCGGAGATGACGTCGAACAACTCC
>JBDTOH010000720.1:0-2838 GCA_039933355.1 Gemmatimonadota bacterium
ATCAGCCAGAGCGCGGCCGCGATACCCCAGAGGTTGTCGGCGTAGAAGACCCGCCTCAGGCCCGCCGTGTCGAGCTCGCCGAGCAGCGACCGGTGGCGGGCCCAGACCGCGCCGAGCCCGATTCCCAGGGCGAGCAGGTGCGCGGTGGCAACGAGCCAGCGAAGAAACATTCGGGACTCTCCGGGGTGTCGCGGCGCCGGTCGCCCGGGCCGCTGCCTAACGACAACCGGCTGATTCGGGTTCGCCTTCGGGGAACCGGTCCGCCCGCCACCGGCCCGATGAATTTACCCCGGCGCCGTCGCGGCACCAGCAGGCGGCGAGCGCGGCTCCCGCGACCCGGTTAAGTTGGCGGGCGAGCCTAACAGGCCCGCCGTCGGAAGTCGTTCTCTCGGTGAAACGAGCTTGACCGTTGGCCGTGACATGCTCCACCTGATGGGACTCGATCCGCCTCCCGGGCCTCACCTGGTCAGCGCGGCCGTCGGCGGGGTGCTCTTCGTGGTGCTGGTCCTGGGAGTCATTCTCGGCTGGCGCTGGTTTGACGCGCATTCCGCCGCTCTCGCCGCGGGCGCCGAGCGGCTCCGGAAGCGGCTCATCGCGACCAAGGCGGCGAAGCACCTGGCGGCGCGGTATCCCCGGATCTGGAAGTTCTTCTCGGCCCGCTTCGCCCGCGGTGAGTACCTCGGACTCCACCTCACCGTCGGATTCGTGATCAGCTTTGTGGGACTCTGGCTCTTCGTGGCCATCACCGAGGACGTGATCGAAGGTGACCCGATCACGAAGTTCGACGTGCGCGTGCTCAGTTGGATGAATGCCCACGCCACCCCGGTCGGCTACAAGATCTTCCAGGCGATCAGCTTCCTCGCCACGCCCGAGGTGATGACCGTCATCATCGTCATAGTGGGCGTGGCTCTCGCCAAGCGTCGCGAGTGGTTCATGCTCGCCGGCTGGACCTTCTCCATCCTCGGAGGAGGCGCTCTCGACTGGATCCTCAAGGCGCTCATCCGTCGCCCCAGACCATCCAACGCCGAGCGATTCCTCACCCACGTGAGCTGGAGCTTTCCGAGTGGCCACTCGATGTCTGCGTTCGTCGGATACGCCATGCTCGCCTACGCGCTGATCGTGCTCACCGTCCACCGACGGACCGCGCGGATGGCGCTCGTGTTTGGGACGGTCGTCGTTATCCTGGCGGTCGGGTTGAGCCGGATCTATCTCGGCGTACACTACTTCAGCGATGTCGTGGGTGCCTACGCGGTGGGATTGCTTTGGGTCTCGACCTGCATCTCGGGCCTGGAGGTCGTTCGCCGGTGGCGCGCGCGGGGCACGCCGCCGGCCGTCGGCAACGGCTAGTCGGGCGAGCTCGGCGGGTTATGGTCAGGTGCCGGGACGAAGACGCTCAGGTCCGCCGGCCGGATTCGATACTCGAGGGGTGCGTCGAGCGTGCCCACCTCTCCGTCCCGAGACACCGACAAACGCCGATGCTTCGACTGAATCGTTGCGGCGTCGACCCGGAACATCTCGAGCTCGTCCGCGCCGTGGGCCTTCCCGAGGAAGATCTTCAAGCCGAGCCTGACGAGCCGGCCCCGTCGCCGCGCCTTCACGATGTAGAGCGCGAGATGGCCGCCGGTCAGCGACTCCCGCGCGGTGGCGTCGAAGCCGGCCATTCGGTACTCGTTGTTGCCAACCAGGATCACCGGCGTCCCGCGCGACAGCGCCTTGCCGTCCACGATGAGTCGAACGGCTAACGCTCGGTTTTGCCTGAGCGCCTTCAAGGTCGCCCAAGCGGCAACCGCCCATTTGATCGGCCCGCGGGCCGGACGCTGCTGGCGGAGCCGCACAATATACGGGTAGAGGCCGAGGCTCGAGTTGTTCACGAACACGCGGCCGTTGACCTCGCCGACATCGACTCGCACCTTGAGCCCCGCAATGATCACCGCCGCTGCGTCCTCGAGCCCGAGCGGGATGTGAAGGTCCTTGGCGAAGTGGTTCAGCGTGCCGAGTGGGATCACGCCAAGCGGGATGGAGCCTCCGGCAAGCAGACCGGCGACCGAGCTGACCGTCCCGTCGCCGCCACCGGCGATAACTCCTTCCACCTTTGCTGCGATCGCCTCCTCCACCCCGCGGCGAAGCTCGTCGCCGTCCTTGGCGAGCGTCGTCCGAACGTCGAAGCCGGCGCCGCGGAAAAGCGCTTCGAGCTGCAGCTGCGCCTTGGGCGCCGCGCCGTCGCCGGACCGGGCGTTGAGGATGATGGCAAGCCGGCGCTGCTCACCCGCCGCGGATTGCGGTCGGCTCGCGACGGACTCTGATTGTTCCACGGCAGTCATACCCATTGAGGCGGGCGCACCATCGAGCAAGGGAAGGTAAACTCCGAGCGGAGACGTCGCCCGATATCGCTTCCCATTCACCGCCGATCGCGCCATCTTGTCGCCCGGCGTACCAGTTCTGAGCCGGCGGAGGCCGATATGGATGCGAGCAGGAAGATGGATTCAGCCGCGGGGCAGACGCTGCTGCTCACGCGGGCCGATGTCGCCGAGCTGTTCACGCTCGAGGAATACACGGACGCGGTCGAGGCGGCCTTCAAGGCCTACGCGGAAGGGCAAGCGCTCGCGCCCGGCCTGCTTCACGTCGACGCGACCGGGGGCGAGTTCCACATCAAGGCCGGCGGACTCGCCGTCGGCGGCCACACCTATTTCGGGCTCAAGGCGAACGGCAGCTTCTTCGGGAACCCGGCGCACGGGCTCCCGGCGATTCGGGGGATCGTCTATGTCGCCGACGGCACGACCGGGGCGCCCCTGGCCGTGATGGATTCGATTCATCTCACCATTCAACGGACCGGCGCGG
>JBDTOH010000721.1:0-2833 GCA_039933355.1 Gemmatimonadota bacterium
GTCCGCCGCGGTCCCTCGGGCGTGCAGGATGACGGCGCGGGCCTGCTCCAGGTTCGTGAGCGTGGTGCTGAGCACCTTCTCCGGCGCAATTCGCGCGAGGTGGTCGCCGCAGGGCGCCTCGAGATTGATGGACACCCTGCTGGCGAGCGCCGTTAGGCGCTCGACCTGCGCCGAATCCGCCCCCGGGACGATCTTCGTGTGGATATAGCCACGGAATCGATGGCGCTCGCGGAGGAGCTCGAGCACTTGAATCAGGTCGTCCATGACCTTTACCGGGCGGGCCGGAATCCCGGTGGTGATGAAAAGCCCTTCGCACCAGCCTCGGCTCGTCGCGCCGAGAAAGATCCGCACCAGCTCGTCCGGCTTGAGCAGCACCCGAGGCATGGCCCGGTCGCGCCGCATCGGGCAGTAGTGGCAGTTCAGGCTGCAGGCGTTGGTCATCAGGATTCTGAGCAGCGAGGTCGGCCCTCGTCCGGTCCGCAGCGAACGGATGTTGATGGGACCGAGCGTTCCGGCTCGGCGGGCGTTGCGGAGCCGTGGGGGAAGGGGCTTCATCACCCTCGACGGCCCGTCGTGGTCCGTCTCGGCGAGCGCCATCAAGAGCGCGATTTTCTCTTGGAGATCTGAGGGACTCTTCATGCTTCCGTTGCTGCGAGGGGCTGCCTCTACGTTACCGAAGAAACACCGAAAGTCAAGAGTGTCGATCGATATGTGAGCGATGGTGAAGGTACGGGCGTCACCAAGAACCTCACTCACTTCGAGGAATCGATGGGCAAGAAGCCGCCACTGTCGCTCGCCGGTCGCACGCTGCGGTGGTCGTTCGCCGACGGACCGACTGCCGGGCACACCTACGAGCACACGTTCAATCCCGACGGCACGGTCGTGTGGCACGACATCGAGGGTGAGAAGCAGAAGAAGCCAAAGGCGGAGCCGGAGACGGCTCCGAAGGCGCCTACTCGGTATGCGTCGTTCGAGGTTGGACCCGGCCTGGACCTGGTCTCCTATCTCTCCGAGGCCGGGTACACGCTGACGGTCTTGGTGAACTCGAACAACGGCCAGCTCCACGGCTTCGCCTCGAGCGCGAAGGAGTGGTACCCGGTGACCGGGAAATCGGAGCCGGTGGGTTGACCACCGGCCGGCCGATCGCCCTGCAGGTAGCGCTCAGTTCGCGTTAGGCGCCCTGGTCAGCTTCTCGCCGTCCAAGTCCAGCGAGGCCGCTTTTCCGCTGGCGTCGAGGTGGAACACCAACGTGGCGCCCCCCTGCCAGCGGTGATTCCACTCGCCGCGGAATGTATCGTAGTTCCAGTGGGTCAGCTCCGCCCACCGCTTCGATCCGGTCTCGAGCCTGAGCTTCCCGTCCACGAACCGGATCTGAGCCTTGAGCAGTGAATCGGCATAGATCCCGGCGTACTGCTCGAGCGGAAGCGACGGCTTGGTTCCCATGACCCGCTTGGCAATCGCCGCTTTCCTCGCGGTCTCGCCGGCGATCCTCATCCGGTCGTAAATCGCCATGAGATCGGCGCTCCAATCCCGGCTCCCGATGCCGAGCCACAGGTCGAGCGCCTTGTACATCAGAGCATGGCGGACCTCGACATGGTCCCGGTTGGCGAGCACGTAGACGCCGATCCGCTCGTCGGGGATGATCCCGATGATCGCGACCATCCCGTCGATGCTGCCGGTATGGTACTGCATCATCCGGCCGGCGTAGTCCTGCTGAAACCATCCGAGCCCGTACGTGTTCCAGTGCGGCTTGACGATCTGGGCGGCGGGGTAGAAGGCCGACGCGATGACCGCCTGAGGCTTGAACAGCTCGGCCCAGGTCGCCGGCTTGAGCAGCCGCTTCCCGTCCACCCGCCCGCTGTCGATGATGAAGCGGGCCCATTTGCCCATGTCCGCCACGCTCGACCAGATCGACCCCGCCGAGGCGACCGGATCCACCGAGACGTTCTGAATCACCACGGTGGTATCGTTCACGATGTCGTGCGGTGAGGCAACGTTCGGCTTTCCGCGGGTCTCCGCCAAGGTCATGACGGAGCCGGCCATCCCGAGCGGCTGGAAGATCCGGGTCCGGATGAACTCCTGCCACGGCATCCCGCTCGCCGCCGCGATCACGGCCCCGGCCATTGCGTAGGCCACATTCTGATAGATGAACCCGGACCGGAGCGAGTACGCGATCGGGATGAACCGGGCTCGGCGCAAGACCTCCTCGGGGGTGAGATCGGTCTCGTACCAGAGCATGTCTCCGTCGCCCAAGCCGGCCCGGTGGGTGAGCAGATCGCGGACGGTGACCTCGTGAGTCAGCAACGGATCCTTGAGCTGGAACCACGGCAGATAGTTGGTGACCGGATCGTCCCACCGCACTTTGCCCTCGTCGACGAGCATCCCCATCGCGGCGGCCGTCATCGCCTTGGTCGTCGATCCGATCGCGAACAGCGTGTTGGTGTCGACCGTCTCGGGCTTCCCGAGCTCACGGACGCCGTATCCCTTGGCGAAGACCACCTTCCCATCCTTCACGACGGTGACCGCGAGCCCGACGGCCTTCCAGTCGCTGACCGCTTTGGTGACGTACGCATCGAACTCCGCCGCGAGATCGCGAGGCTTCTGGCCCTGGGCGGAGAGGATGGGGAGCAAAACGAGCGAACCGAGGATCAGGGAGCGACGAGGCATGGATGCGTTTGTTGGAGGAGAAGGAAAAGAACCTGAAGGCGGCAAGGCGGCAAGGCGGAAGGACGGTAGGACGGTAGGACGGT
Source organism: Gemmatimonadota bacterium (assembly GCA_039933355.1). Classification (GTDB taxonomy): domain Bacteria; phylum Gemmatimonadota; class Gemmatimonadetes; order Gemmatimonadales; family GWC2-71-9; genus SHZU01. The sequence goes on from JBDTOH010000721.1 coordinate 2,751, forward strand.
AAGGCGGTAAGACGGGAGCAGGGGAAAGATGAAGTTGCCCCGATTTGGTGGACACCTAATGTCAGAGCATTCTTTAGACAGGA
>JBDTOH010000722.1:0-2829 GCA_039933355.1 Gemmatimonadota bacterium
GTCGGAGCCGCTCACTACGACCCCCCAGTAAATATCGCCAAGCGGGTAGTTGGCCTGGGTGGAGATGTGATGCCCGTTGAGGTCGACAACCACGTGGTCGGCCTCAATCGTGAGCGCGCTCATGATATATGGGTCCGTGTCCGGATAATGGATTACCTGATCGCAGGTGACATCTTCTCCAACCGATACTTGCCCGGCTGGGTGATGACGGTCCCACAATCGGTGATAAGGGTGTAGTCCTTCACCTCGGGTGCGGCGGTCGGCGTGGCCCGCTCCGGCTCAGCTGTGGGCAACTCGACCGGACCGCAGCCTGCAACAACGGAGATGGCGAACAGGACCAGCAGCTGACCGGAGAATCGTGCAACGCTCATACGTCCGCCACGATTAGGGACGAGCAAGCTTACCGCGGCGTCCATGAGCAAAGCATGAAGACGTGAGGAAGGAGTCGGAGCGCGCCGGCCTGAAGTAAGGCGATTTCATCGCGGGTTCAGCTCCGCTTCAAACCCAGGCTGCTATTATCGCCCGTGCTGGATTGTTGTTCGTTGCGCACCGTCGGCGACCGCCTCCACAAGGAGGCAAGGAGGAAAGAATGAGTCTCATGAAAGCCATTCCGCAGACCGCTCCCGTGAAGGATGTCGACCGTTTCTTCGATCGCTTCTTCAATGCCCCGCCCTGGCCGTTCCCCGCTGCCAGAGGAACGATGGAGACCGCTTGGGAGCCGGCATTGGACTTCTCGGAAACCCCGAAGGAGTACGTCGTGCGACTCGAGGCCCCGGGCACCACTCGGGACGATCTCGATGTCAGCCTGGACGGCAGGCTCCTCACGCTGAGCGGGAAGCGGGAGTTCAACAAGCGTGAGAAGGGCGAGAACTTTCTGTGGGAGGAGAGAATGGAAGGCCGCTTTGCCCGGACGCTTCGGCTGCCCGGCGCAGTTCAGGACGACAAGATCGAGGCGTTGTACAATGACGGGATTCTTACCGTCAAGCTCCCGAAGCTAGAGCAAACCACACGAAGCAAGATCTCGATCAAGTAGCAAGAACTCGTCCCGGCCTTCCCGCCCCCGATGACCCAAACTGTCATCGGGGGCGGTTGTTCATTGGGATTCTCTACGACTTTGCCGACCGCCGCTCGACGCCATTTCCCCTCATAACGCTTGCCCGAAGCCCCGCCGCGCGAATCGAAGGTCCCCTTCAATACGTCGCGGCTCGGGGTTCCCTCGAACGAGGAAGATCTGACCCTCATTCCTCGTCAAGCGGTCGACCCATTCTACCGGTTCTTGGCGACCGTGCTGAACCGGCGCAGTGAATAGACGGGACAATTACCGGTGAGCCCGGTCCCAAGCGGCAGCAAGCCAACGAACGCCAGGTATTTCCAAGGCCCCTCGAACACGCCCCACAGCCCGAGAATCAGGACGCCGAGCACGATTCTCACCGTGCGATCGAACCCGCCGACATTGCGAATCATGAGTCCCTCCGGAGATTCGGCTTCTGGCTAACGAACCCACTCTCAGACTATCCCCCTGCGAGTGATGGGAACCTGAGGTCGGTGTGAAGCGCGCTTCATGGACGGACGAGCCGAGCTTGGAACTGGAGCGGATCGTTAGGGCGGCCGTCCGGAAGAACAGCTCATTCGAGCTCGACAGTGCCGATGAAGCGCGCCTCATACAGGCCTCATGCTCGCATCAGCAGCCTCTAGATAACGTTGCCACACGTCTGGAGCCGCGGCGGGATTCGCCCCACGGCTCGAACGCCCGACAAGGTTTCGTGAGTTGGCAGCCTGTCTCGACAAACAGGAGAGTCACATGCCTCGATCCATTCTGGTCCTGCTCGACGGGTCTCGCTTTGCGGAATACGCCCTTCCTACCGCCCTGGACTTGGCCCGAGTCGCGGGAGCCCGACTGCGTCTGTTGATGGTGCACGAGCCCGCCATGGCGTTGGTCCCCGCGGCCAACATGCCGGTCGCGACCGGCCGGGGCGAGCTCGAGCTGAGAGCCGAGCAAAACACGTATCTCGCCAATACGGCATTCGGGCTTGGAATCGACGGTTCAAGCCCGGTCGCGTATGAGCTCATCGACGGCCTCGCGGGGCCGGCGATCGCGGAGGCGATTACGACGAGGTCGCCGGACTTGATCGTGATGTCGACCCACGGTCGTGGCGCTCTGAGCCGGTTCTGGCTGGGAAGTGTCGCCGACTATCTCATCCGGCATGTGTCGGTTCCGATCCTGTTGCTCCGGCCGAAGGACGGCGAGGAGATTCCGGCCCCTGGGCTCAACATCCAGCGCGTGCTGGTCCCGGTCGATCTGTCCGCGCCTTCAGAGACGATTCTGGATGCGCTCAGGCCCATCGCGCAGGCCACGCAGGCCCATCTGACTCTTCTCCACATCGTGGAGCCGATGCTCGGCCCCGCGGCGGCGCTTCCGTACTCGACTGCGCTCGACCCCGAAGCCATTGAAACGAGACGGGTCGAGGCAGAGCGCGATCTCGATCGGCTCGCGGGCGAGCTGCGTGCGGTCGGAATTTCGGTCGCGACCAAGGTGGTCGTCGGGCTCGGAATTGCAGAGACGGTGCTCGATATCTCCGAGAGCCACCGATTCGATCTCGTTGCTCTTTCAACTAACGGCGCGGGAGGTTTGAAGCGATTCTTGCTCGGCAGCGTGGCCGACAAGGTGATCCGGGGCGGAGTGAAGCCGGTCTTGGTATACCGACCCCCCGAGGCTCCCGCTCGATGGCAGCTGTAGCGCGTGCGAGATTTTCGGACGGGCGTGCCTGGAGGGGAAACACTTACGGCCCGAATCGCTCGGGCCGTAAGGTCAATGGAGGCGCAGGGAAT
>JBDTOH010000723.1:0-2809 GCA_039933355.1 Gemmatimonadota bacterium
CGTTGGACAAATTCTTCACGTGTTACGCACCCGTTCGCCACTGAACCCTTGCGGGTCCCGTTCGACTTGCATGTGTTAGGCACGCCGCCAGCGTTCGTCCTGAGCCAGGATCAAACTCTCCAATGAAAAGTTCAATCAGCTCTATAGATCAAACGACTGGTACTACTTAATCAGTCATCCGAATCACTTGATATTCGAGAATTTGTGTTCCCCTTGCTCCGCGCTGCTCTCGGGCAGCTCAAAGCTCAAATGGGGCCGCACTCGTCTCTCTTCCGTTCACATCACTTGTCAAAGAGCTTGTTTCCCATGGGTCATGGGAGCCCACCATGATAGTGGTGCGATCCCACCCGGTCAAGGGCTGGCTCCAACCCACTCAAAACGGCTTGCTCGTGGGACTTACCTCACCAATCACCCCAACCGGCAGGGACGGCGAAAATAGGGAACTCACGACCGACATGCAAGGCCTAAATCCCTCTGGTCGCGTCCCAATGCCCCCTTCTCGGCCTCCTCGGTAACTCCGCGACAGGATCCTTGCCGCCCTTGCGGGCAACCCGCCGAAACGCGGCCCCCGTCTCGGACCATTCAGAAGGCCCGCTATCCCGCTGCCACCGCCCACGCTCAGATCTACGCCCGATCAACCTCCGCCGTCGCATCGAGCTCGAACCGCGGGATCAACGCCCGAAGGCGCTCACCCTTGTCCCGGGAAAAGTCGTAGTGCCCCTCCATATACCCGGTAGGACCCTTGAGGATGCAGTAACTCTGATACTCATAGATGCCGCGGGGCTGGATCACCGGCTGCTCACCGACCACGCCATCACCCAACACCTCCTGATCCTCACCCGTGGTCCCGTCATGGATCAGCCACCGGCGGGACAGCAGCTGCACCGTCTCCGTGCCAACATTCTCGATCCGGACTTCGTAGGCAAACACGAAGCGACCCAGCGTCGGGCGTGACTGGGTCGCCAGGAACGACGGCGTAACGGTGATCCGAATTCCGTCGGTCAATCGATAGAAGAGTCGCTTCGGCATCGTGAGAAGTCGGGCGGTTCAAGAGAGGCGCTCCCGGCGCGCCGTCTCTCGGCCGCGCCGGTGGTGACCGTCCGCCTCAGTTTACGGCGTTAGCTCGGTGCGGCGCGGCTCGAGCCGAATGATCCAGAGCCCGTTGTACATATCGTTCACGTAGGCGAGTCCGTCTTTCGGGTTGACCACGACCCCCCACGTCATCGCGGCGTTCTTGACGAAACCGTCCATGTCCCCCGTGTTCACGTGCGCCATCTCTCGGCCCTGCGCCCGAAGATCGCCGCGCAGGTCACCGGAGACGTCGAACGCGCGGAACCCGCCGTTGTACGCTCCCATATAGAGCGTGTCACCCGCGACCCAGACGTTGTGGACCCCGCCGAACTCGGGCTCGTACCAGGCCACCGGTTTGGGCTTCGTGATGTCGGATACGTCGAGCACTTGGAGCCGGCCATAGGCGCGGCCGGCGGCAGCATCCTTCGCGCCCTTCACGCCGCTCGCACCGAAAACCTCGTCCGCGATGAACACATAATTCTTGAACCGCCATGCGGTGTGGGTCCCCCGAATGAAGCCCGGACCGCCAACCGCTTCTACGTCACGGTAGAGGTTGTTCAGGTCGTACTTGTATTGGCTCACCAGCTGCGGATTCGACGGACTGCCGCCCTTGATCCCGTTGCCGACGTCGAGAATCACGAGCCCATCGTTCCAATAGCTCGCGTACAGAAGCCCGTTCTGGACGTCGATGTCGTGCAGCGACCGACCGGCGTCCGGACGGTCCGTCTTCCAGACCGCGACCTCCTTCGGGTTGGCCGGATCGTTGATGTCGATGACATGCAGCGCCCCGGTCCCGTCGTTCGTGATATAGACGAAGGTGCCGTACTTCTCCTGGCGGTTGACGAACGAGGAGTGCACGCCGCCGGTGACCGTCTCCTTGAACTCCGAGATGACTTTGGGATGCTCCGGATCTTCGGTCGAGGCGATCACGATCCCGTTCTTCCGGTCCGACGAGCCTTCGCGCGTGAAGACGATGTACTTCCCGTCGGGCGTCGACATCACGTCGTTAACCCGCCGGGTATTGGTGATGATCGAATCGGTGACGACCGGCTTGGACGGATCGCTGATGTTGATCGCATAGAGCACGTCGCCGCCCGACCCGCTGCCGAGGAAGGCGTGCTTCCCGTCGGGCATGATCCAGAGCTCTTCGGTGGTGAATCGGGTCCGCGGGAGCCGGCCGACGACGGTCGCCGGGCGCCGCACGTTCCGCGGCCTCACCGTGATCGTCGCCTCGGCGGATCGGGTGCCGATGTTGGCAGTCACGAGATAGGAGCCGGGCTCGTAGGCCACGAAGTCGCCGTCGCCATCGATCTGACCCTGACCAGGCGAGAACGTCCACTGCGGCGTGAAGTTGGTGACTTCCTTGCCGGCCCGATCCTTCGCGCTCAGCCGGAACCGAATCACATCTCCCTGCTTCACATCGCTGGTCTCGGGGGACAGGTCGAGCGACGCGATCGTGTTCGGGATGACGGTCAATCGGAAGGTCTGCTCGGCAGGGCCGGCCTTCACCGCAATGGTCGCCGTGCCGGGCGCGACCGCCGTCAGGAGTCCGTCGTCACGGATCTGGGCGACGGCCGGCGCGGAGCTCTTCCACGACAGCTTCTCATCGCGCCGATCGCCGGTCTTGGAGTAGGCGGCCGCATCGAGCTTGATCCGTTGACCCGCGATCAGGCTCGCGACGTTGGGCGACACCTCGAGGCGCGCCGGAGGCCCCGCGACCATCTTGACCTGAACGACC
>JBDTOH010000724.1:0-2807 GCA_039933355.1 Gemmatimonadota bacterium
ACATGAAAGAACGTGAGGCGGGTCCGAACCCGCGTCGTGGTTCCGGGGAGCGGCGCCAGGCTTCCTTCATAGAGCATGTTGCCGTCCTTGAGATTCCCCCAGTACTCGTGCAGGCCTCCGGAGTTGTCGACCCACGTCTGATTCCATTTGTCGACCGACGAGTCGTAGATATTGAAGCTCTGCCCGGTCGACCCCGGTGCGCTCCAGCTCTCGTGAATCACACAGCCGTCGTGTTCCAGCGTGATGATGTTGGTCGCCGCCGGAGCGGTCGGCTGGCCGTTCGGGCGGACGTCCCACGTTCCGATCCAGAAGTCGAACTCCCGGTTCTCGGCGTTGTGGAGACATGGCGTCGCGTTGGTCGCGAGAGCGGTTTTCACCTGTTGAAGACGAGGATCGTCCGCCAGCGCCTTGAGATCGGGATCCTGCTCGATCGGGGTTGGCGGAGCCAGGAATCCGGCATCGGTGGCTCGCTTGAGCTCTCGGAACGCTGCGTCTCGGTGCCCTAACGCCGCGTGTGCCTTCCCGAGCAACCAGGCGTTTCTCGGGGCGGGGGCGCCGAGCCTTTCCGCTTCGGTGAAATGGCCGATGGCCTCCTGGGCGTGGCCGGTCCTGAGCAGGGCCACGCCGAGACGGAAATGGCTTTGAACGCCTTCGGGGTGGCTCTTGAGCAACTCCGCGTACGAAGTCGCGGCATCGGCCCACTGACCGGCCTGGAACTGCCCGAGCGCCTTCTGTTCGAGGTCGGCCGGTGGGGATTGCGCCGGGAGATGCGAAGCGGCGACGAGCAGCGCACCCAGCACGACGGCAAGACGGTAGGACGGCAGGACGGCAACAGAACGAGGTAAGCTCACAGGGGCCTCTACGGCATCGGGTTTCGTGGCACCGGGCAGTGGCCAAGCCACGGCACGAGGGCCAAAGTGCATGGCTGCCCTGGAGCGCGCTATCGCCGGGTTGCTCGATCCTGAAACCGCCTTCGCCGCTGGGGCGTCGGGACAGATGACTCTCTCGTGACGTTTTCGCCATGACCCTCTCCGCTCGGCCGACTGCGGCTGCCCGACCCGCCGACCGGTTCGATTCCGATGTCAATCACGTCTTGTTTCGAAGTGGATCGGTTCGGGTCGGCTCATTTAGGTGTCCGGTCCATCACCCGGTGTTTCCCGAAGGTCCGCCCCCGTGCCAGATGGTCGCGTTTCCGCGCAGCGAGGTGTGGATCGAGCGCCAGCACGACCGGCCGTTCGTGGCGGATCGGAGGGTCGTCACCCTGTACAACCGCGGCGATCGCTATCGGCGGGAGGCGATCTCGCGGGAAGGTGACCGAACCGATTGGTTCGGAGTGAAGTCGGCGCTCGCGCTCGAGATCGCAACCGCGCTCGATCCCGGCGTCGGAAGACATGCCGACCGGCCGTTTCGGTTCTCCCACGCGACATCGGATCCGGCGCTCTATCTTCGGCAGCAGCTGCTGATCCGGCGGCTCGAGAGCGGAGCAATCGATCCGCTGGAGGTCGAGGAGGAGGTGGTGGGGATCGTCGCCGAGACGCTGGCGCGGGCGTATGCGGAACGGGGGGCGTCGCCGGCCCGTCGGCGGTTCAGCGAAGACGAGCACCGAGGCTTGGCCGACCGCTCGCGCGTGGAGCTCGCTCGGGACATCGGCGCGCCGCTGTCGGTCGCCGAGCTGGCGAGGCAGGTCGGCGTCTCGCCATTTCATCTTTGCCGGGTCTTCCGGGCGCAGACCGGAACAACGCTGCACGCGTACCGGACCGATCTCCGGCTTCACCGTGCGGTGGAGCTTCTGCTCGACTCGTGCACCGAGCTGAGCGAGCTGGCTTTCAGTCTCGGCTTCTCGAGTCACAGTCACTTCACCGAAACGTTCCGGAAGCGAGTGGGCGTGACGCCGTCGGCGGTTAGGCAGCGGCGGATGGGGCCCGCCGAGTGGACGGAGCGGCGTAGGGCGTAGGGCGTTTGGGGCGGAGGCTCAGCGGGCCTGCGCTGGCGGGGCTTGGTCCTCTTGTCGGGCAGTCATTCAGGCCAAGGGTTGAGACGGATTGATCGGATGAGGCGGATTCGGCTGGTCGATTCGGTGCGCCGAGGGGGAGCGAAAGCAGCGCGAACCAAAGAACGATAAACATGAAAAGACACGACAGCAGATTCGCCTTGGCGGAACGGAGCGGAGGTTCGAACGGACGCCATCGATCTGCCGAATCCGCTCACATCCGACTAATCCGCCTCAACCCGGACAGAGAGGACTGCCGGACACAGGCAACCGTGTCGATGGCGGTTCGGACTCAAAGCCAATACCGCTAGGCGCGCGGTAACCGCCAAGCCGACCCTCTGCCAAGCCGGCGCCGACCTGCGTCCCCTGACTATCCCCACCACCCTGGCCGACTCACCGCCCGGAGCCGTAACTTCCGGGTCGCCTCCCCACCGAGTGGATCGATGAGCCACGACGTTTTGTCAGCTATGCTTCCCGAGATAAGCTCGTCGCGGACGCCGTCTGCGCGGGCCTCGAACAGCACGGGGTGGGATGCTGGATCGCGCCCCGGAAGTCGCTGCCGAAGAGCTTCGTCTCCCCGTAAATTGCCACGCCTCCGCAGATCGGGATGTCAACCTCCCACTCCGCCTCCGTCGGGTCCGGGTCGGCCCGCGTCGATAGCTCGACTGAGGCGGCCGGCTCGCGATTGGCCTGATTGAGCACGCGGAACACGCTTCGCCTATCTGAACCGGCGCACGATGGAGTATCGGGTCATCCATCCGCCGTGGCCCGTCGGGGACGTCGCGGGAGGCAAGTTCGACGGCAGCGGCGCGACCTG
>JBDTOH010000725.1:0-2805 GCA_039933355.1 Gemmatimonadota bacterium
AAGCACGCGAGCAGGTCATCGCGCAGTTGAGCACCCGGTGATTCCCGCTCCGCACGGTCCTACTTCTTGGTGGCTGGCGTTTGCGTCGTGTGCCTCCTCGCATGGCGGCGCCGCACGCGGAACTAGGCGAGGGGGCCCCCATCGAACGATCGATTGCGCGAACCACCCTTCCCGTGCCACGTTCGAGATAATGTCGATCCACCCTTTGGTCCCTCCCGCCGCTGAATATTTCCGCTTCGATTTTGCGAGTAATCCGGAGCATTCCTTCGCCGGCGCTCGGCTCCGGGCCTATCTCGTCGCCAACCCCGATTTGGCTGCGCATGGACCCGGGCCGGTGGTCTGGAGTTCGCCGCCTACGGCGCCGACGCCGGCACTCTACCTCAGCTGCGGTGCGGTGCTGGCGGCGAATCGTGCCCTGGTGATGCTCGGGCCGGCGACCTTTGTTCGCGCGAGCAAATTGCCGGCCGACGTGGTCCTGGTCTTCGGCGACGCACAGGACGTGGCGGGCCCTGGACGATCGGGCCGTCGGCGTGGCACGTCCCGATCGACCTCGTCGTCGAGCGGGACTCGATCGTGGCGTGGGCGCGGGTGGACGCGCTGGGGTGAGGTCCCTCGAAGACGAGATGACCGAGCGGCTCAACCAGCTCGCCGCCGAGATCCAGATCGACCCGGATCTGCCGCGGAACCTCCTATGGCTCCTCGGCGGTCCGGCGGACGGGGACGAGCGCGTGGCGCCCGGCTCGCTGCGGGCCTCCGAGATCCGGGACGGAGACCACGCTTACAAATGGCGGTGCGGGACGGAGGTCGTGGTGCACCTGCTCGACGGGGAATCGTTCGAGATCACACTTGAGGTTTACGAATACGAGGGGACCAATGACGACGGCTGAGCTTGATTTTGAACTCGACGGGCACCGACTACAGGCGCGGGTGACGTTCATCGACGACCCGAAGGATCCGGCTGGGGTTGAGGAGCTCATACCGATATGGGTCATCCTGATCGACGGGGATCGCGAGGCCCGCGGACCAGATTCGCCAGCCAATCCGCCAGACTTAGAGAAGGCGAAGACCATGCTGATCGACTACATCCGGGCCAATAAACTCCTTTGAGCGAAGCGCGGCGGCCGAAAGCTCCCAGGCTTCGGGACCTGCCGTGCATCTATTGGGAATCGGCCAGCAGCAGAACAGGCGACCACGTTCCACCTACGTGCTTGTTCCGAAGCCCCGGCCCTCGGATCGGCGCACCGTGCCCAGTTGCGGCAACTGCAACACGCTTCTGCCGGAGGCGGGGAAACTGCTCGGGCTGATTCCGTTACCGAGTCGGGGGACGTTCTTGGTCGCCGGCGTAGGCGGAAGCGGGAAGGGCGGCCTTGCCAAGCCCCCGCGATGGCGAACGGCCACTGTCGGATGCCCGGGGGTCCTTGGCTGGGAGCACCGTGCGGCGAGCGGAACGGTAACTATGGTCGCGGGCTATATATGCGGAAGCAATGGCGAAACAGCAGGCTTTGAATCCGCCCAGTCGGCGAGCCCCGCCTGCGATGGGCAAGAGACGCCAGAGAGGGGGGCCCCATGCGTGGCGAGGCACGATGCCGAGGGTGGAAGTTGTCTAATGTCCTAGCTTGAACGCTGCCGGACTTTTCCTCCACACAGCAACGATGGCGCGAGACGGCCTTTGCAACGACATTTTCCGTGACGCCGTGCTCGGCCAGTCATTCCGCTCCTATTTGTTGAACGCCAAAGATCGACGAACCGCGGTCACGACGTCTCAGGAACCGCCGCCAGGGTTATCTGGAGTTGCCCGAAGTCCACCGGCTTGACGAAGTGGTGATCGAACCCGGCCGCTCGCGACCGTTGCCGATCTTCCGCCTGCCCGTATCCGGTCACGGCGACTACGACGAGGTTCCTGAGCATCGGTTCCTGGCGGAGTCGCTTCGCAACCTCGTACCCATTCATCCCTGGCAAGCCCAGGTCTAACAGCACCACCTGTGGTCGGTAGTCGACGGCCACCTCCAAGGCGGTCGAACCGCTGTGGGCCACGCGAACCTGATGGCCCGCCTGCTGCAGGAGCATCGCTAAACTCTCGGCCGAGTCCAGGTTGTCGTCGACGACCAGCACTCGGACCGAGGGACTGGTCGACGCAAGGGGTTCCGTGGCGGGTGCGGGCACCGGCGGGGCGGGAGAGCGCAGCACGGGCAGCCGCACGACGAACTCACTGCCGCGTCCTAACGAACTGTGCGCCTCCACCCGGCCCCCGTGCATCTCCACCAACCGTTGCACCACCGCGAGCCCGATGCCCAACCCGCCTTGGGCCCGGTCGAGTGACCGCTCCGACTGCGTGAACAAGTCAAAGATACGGGGCAGCAGTTCCGGGGTCATGCCGATGCCCGTGTCGCTCACCCGCACGACACACTCGTCGCCCTCTTGGTCCACGGCGAGCCTAATGTGCCCGGCCTCGTCGGTGTATTTGGCGGCGTTGGTGAGCAAATTCACGACCACCTGCTCGAGCCGGGCCGCGTCGGCGTAGAGCCAGATCGGTTGACGCGGCAGCGACACCGTGAGGGCATGCCGGCGTTCGTCGATTAGCGGGCGGGCGGTCTCCACCGCCCGCTCCACGACGCCCCCGATCACGATCCGGTCCTGGCGCAGCTGCACCCGTCCGGTGCTAATGCGCGAGACCTCCAGCAGGTCATCCACCAGACGGGTCAGTTGCGTCATCTGCCGCTCGATGATGGCGCGGGCGTGACGCTGCAGCTGGTCTTCGGGCTTGTGGAGCCGGAGCAGGTGCACGGCGTTGGCGATGGGGGCCAG
>JBDTOH010000726.1:0-2788 GCA_039933355.1 Gemmatimonadota bacterium
CGTCTTCTCCCTGGCGGACCAAGAGATCGTTCGCCCCCGCCATCGACGGGAGGTCGTCCTGCCACTCGGTCCTGACGGTGGTCGCGAGGCGGTTGGTCGCGAGGTCGATGACCCACACCGAGTCGCCCTTGAACGGCTTGGCCAGCATCCATCGCCCCGACACGTCGGTCCGGATTCGATCCGCTCGCCCCGGCAGCGCGATGGTCGTAAGCTCGCTCGAGCTGAACCGATCGAACACAACGATGTCTGACTTTCCCCGAGCGACATAGATGCGGTGTCCCGACGGGCTGAAGGTCACCGCGTGCGGCGTCCCGCTCACCTTGATCTCGTAGCTGCCGAAGGGCTCGCTGGTTTCGAAAAGAGAGACGCCGCTCGGGGTCGGAACGGCGACGAGGTCCCCCCAGTACGTGGCGGCCGGCTCGCCGTCCGGCAGATCGGTGGAGTGAAGCATTCGTTCGGCATTCATCACGAGGAGCTTGGCCGGCTCCGTCGCGGTCGCGGCGACGAAGCGGTCCCCCAGGGTGCCGACGAGGAAACGCAGCGATCCCGGCACTTCGGGCTTATAGCTGGTCGGCGTTCGGGCCGTGAAGTGGGTGACCCCGTTGGTCGTGGTCGTGACGTAGACCGATCCGTCGGGGACGATGGTCGCCTGCCGCACCTTCGTCAGGGCGCCCCGGACTCCTCGCGCCTCGAGGTCCACGGCGATGAGGGCGTCGGTCGAGTCGATCAGAAAGAGGAGGCGGTCTTCCACATCCACGCCCAGCACGTGCCGGACCGGTTTGAGGTCGGCTCGGCTGAGCCAGATGGGCTTGCCCAGGCTGTCCGGCGCGTACACCTCCACCTGGCCGCCGTACCGGGGGACCCTTATCAGCGAGACCTGCCCACCGACCGCGGGCAGGGCGGGCGGCGGTGCACCGGGCTTATCGCGACAGGAGACCGATGCGAGCAGGCCCGCAGCGAGACTCCAACGTCTCACTGCGGGCCGGATTTTTGTGATGAGAGATGCGATCAGAATGTCGGTCCGAGACTGATGGTCCATAACCCGCCGATGCCAGCCTGGCGCTGGAGCGGCCGGGCGTAGTCGACCCTGAGGATCAGGAAGTTAAGGACGTTCGCCCGGATTCCAACCCCGTAGCTGGTCAACGGGCTCCGGGTCGTCGAGACGTCCTGCCCAAGCTGCCGGTGGAGCTCGACGTTCTGGCCTGCTTCCCAGAACACGCCGGCATCATAGAAGAGAGCACCCTCGATCGCCGGGAACCCGCGCGGCAGGATCCGCATTTGCGGCGTTAGGATCGGGAAGCGGAGCTCTGCGTTGAACACTGCGGCGCGGGTGCCGATCAGCTCGTCGACCGCGTCGCAGCCGCTCACCGAGGAGGGACTGGTGGTCGCCGCCGTCAGGCACTCGTTCCGCTGGAACGAGCCCGATGTGTAGCCCCGAATCAGCTCCGTGCTGCCGCCGTAGAAGCGGAACCGCTGTTCGTCCCGGCCCATCCGCCCGAAGAACATCGCACGAGTGGCGATGAGCACGGGACCGACCACCTTGTCATATCGCCTGAAGTCGGCGGTGACCGAGGTGAACTTCCATCCCTGGCCGATGAAGTCCAGGTTCTGGCCTACTTCGAGCCGCATCCGGCGGCCCGTGAACGGCCCAGTGTAGCCATAGAGCGCGTTGTCGTAGACGTACGCCAACGTCGGCTGGACATAGGAGACATTCTCGAGGCCCTGCGTATCGAGCGAGGGATTCCGCGTGGGGAAGCCCGACGCGAGATCGAACGGCTCGCTGATCGTGAGAATATCGTTCTGAACATTCGCGACGTGGAACCCGCCTTCGATCCGGGAGAACCGGCTGAAGGGGTAATACCCGATGGCCGACGCCTCACGGAACACGAGACGCTGGATCTGCGTGATCAGCGTGCCCTCGCTCGCCGTCGGGCCTTGGACCACGCCGGTGCCGCTGTAGAAGAAGTAGGGTTGCTGCGAGACGCCGAGGGCCCAATTGAGGCGCCGTTTGAGGTTGATGTACTGGGCGACCACTTGGGTCTCGGGCAGGCGGCCGTTGAGCGAGGCTCCAAAGAGGAGCTGATGGTCGCCGAGCATGTCGCTCATGACGATCTGTGCTGACCCGGTCACGCCGCGGCCGAAGTTATCGCGGGTGTACCCGATCGTCGGCCGCGCCACATACTCCGGCTCGAACTTCACCTTATAAGGGCGGAACGTGAACTCGGTCGTGTCAGGTAGCGGAATCGTCGTCGAATCCATCAGCCTCGCGATCGAGACCGGCACCTGTTCGATTCGCGAGGTGTCGCTGACCGCCGGCAGCGAGTCGGTCCGCCGGAACCCCTTGCTGGTCCGGTAGAGCGACTGCGACGAGAGCACCTGGGGATCGACCGCGACCTTGAGCGACTCGGGCGGCGGGGTCACGGGTCGGAGTCGCGGCTGCGGCACCGGAGTGCTCTGCACCAGGACGCTCTGCGCCCGCCCACTGGGTTGCCAGGGGTCTTTCTTGAGGCCGCGGGGGTTGGCGACGGAGTAGATGTCGAACTTGCTCTGCTCGAAATACATGAACGCGAGCCGGTCGACTCCGCGCGACCACGAGAGCGCCGGCGAGAGGGGCGTGATGCCCGCGACGCCCGTGTAGAAGTCGGTGAGCTGGTAGACTTGGCGGCCGGCGAAGTCGTAGAGATAGATATTCGCGACCTCATTGCGATCCGACACGAACGCGATCGACTTGCCGTCGGGCGCCCACTGCGGGCTCGTGTTGCGCCCGTAAGTCATCCCCGGAAGAATC
>JBDTOH010000727.1:0-2776 GCA_039933355.1 Gemmatimonadota bacterium
GCCATGTCGTTGTGGTTGAATCGCTCGGTCTCTCCGTAGCTCATCTTCGCGCCATCAACGATCGACGCATGGTCGAGCTTGTCGAGATAGACCTTTTCGCCCCGGGTCACCAGCCCCGAGACGAGGCCGAGGTTCGCATTGTAGCCGGTCGAGAAGACGATGCAGTCTTCCTTGCCGAGGAACTTGGCAAGGGAATCTTCGAGCTGGAGATGGAGGTCGAGCGTACCGTTCAGAAAGCGGCTGCCCGTGCAGCCGGATCCGTATACGTGAAGCGCTCGGGTCGCGGCTTCCAGGACCTTCGGATGGTGGGTTAGGCCGAGGTAGTTGTTCGACCCCAGCATGATGCGCTTTTGGCCCTCGATCACGACAACGGTATCTTCGGACTCCGAGATCGGCTTGAAGTAGGGATATAGCCCCAGTGCCTTGACCTCGTCCGCCCGAGTGAAGTCCCGGCACTTATCGAGCAGGGAGACCTCGGTGCTCATGATCGGCGTTATGGACACGGGCCCTCGTCGGGTTGGAGAAACGGGCTCGACGCAATCGATACGAATGACGGATTCTAGCGATGTAAGTTAACGAGCCGTCGAGAGTTAGACAAGCGTTCCAATTTGCGCACCGAGATTCCGACCGGCCGCCAATCAAAGTAGTGGGACACTGAGTAGGCGGTGTCAGGTATTATTGTATTCCAGGGGGGCGATTGCGCCTTATATGAGCCGATTGCTCCATGGATTGAATTCGCCTACCCCGGTGTGCAGGAGCAACTCAGAATATGCGCTGGCTCAACGCCGCTGGTCTGATGGTGGTGGGACTCTGGGCCGGTGCGGTGACGTCGGTTCACGCTCAGCAGGTCGGCACTAGGGGGGCACAGTTGGGACGAGCCGAAGTCCCCTGGCTCGACTGGCCGGCCAATACAGCTTGGAAGCGGCGGGCGCGGGCGGTGCGCGACGCGCGGTGGTCGCTGATCAGATCGGGTCGGATCGGGGAGCTCAACGCCAGGCCCCGGTTCGCCATCTCGGCGAATGGCAGGGCTGGGTCTTCGTCCGCGACTGCTGTTACCGGCAGCTTTTTTGTGCCCGTCATTCCGATCGCCTATAAGGACGCCGGCCTTCCGTTTCCCGAGTCCGACTACCAGACGCTTCTCTTCTCGACGGCAGCTCCCAATAACCGGCCCTACACCCTCAAGACTTTCTACGAAGAGCTGTCGAGGCACCGAATCCAGATGTCCGGCCGACTGTTCGACACGGCCACCATGGATTCGACTGGAGCTTTTTACGAGGATGGGTGCAACGGGATCGGCGTGGTCAATAATTGTCCCTCGAGGCCTTTGTCACGATTCGGTCTGATGATCATCGCGGCGCTCGACTCGATCTCCAACCGCCCCGGCGCCGACACCGTGTGGAATGATTTTGACAACGACGGACCGGATGGGATCCCGAATTCGGGTGACGACGACGGCGTCGTCGATTTCGTCACGTTTCTGCACCCGACGGTTGGGGGCGAGTGCGGGACGAAGGGAATCTGGGCCCATCGATTCGTGGTCTCCGCGTGGAATGGCGGGTCGCCCTATGTGACCAAGACGCCTCGCAAGAACGTGAACGGCAACCCGATCCCGGGCCAGTTCATCAAGGTCGACAACTATACGATTCAAAGCTCGCAGGGTGGCTCTACTGCCTGTAGGGCTGGTGAGATCATGCCGATCGGGACTGTCGCGCATGAGACGGGGCACGCGTTCGGTCTTCCCGACCTATACGACACGCAGCCGAGCAGCGGGACCGAGGGGATCGGAGAGTGGGGGCTCATGGGGAGCGGGAACTACACGCAGCCTCTCAGTCCTTCTTCGTACGACGCTTGGTCGTTGAACGAGCTCGGATGGATCACAGTGGATACCCTGGTCGCGAGCCGAGTCGTGAAGACCGGGCCGCGCGAGCTCAACGATACGATCTTCCTGGCTAAGACCGGCGACGCGGACGAGCTCTACCTGATCGAGAACCGGCAGCCCTTCCACAGCGATACGGCGCTGTTGAATCCATTGGAAGGTCCGACCGGAGCCAACTGCAAGACCCAATGCGCCAAGCAGCCGGGTCTCCTCATCTGGCACATCGACCTCGGGGTGATCGCCCAGCGCGAGCCGAACAATCAAGTGAACGTTGGCTCCATTCAGGGCGTGGCGCTCCAACAGGCCGACGGGCTGAATCAGCTGCGGACGAGGAGCATCAAGAACCGGGGTGACAAGGGAGATCCATATCCTGGGTCGACCAACAACATCAAATACAGTCTGCTCACCAACCCGGCCGCGCGGACGAATTCCAACGAGTACATCGGTTTCATCATCGACCAAATCCAACAACTTCCCGGCCCCAGCGACGAAATGCAGTTCCGCTTCACCCGGCGGGCACCTTCACTCGTACGGGCCGATCTGCCGGGCGCTCTCATCACCGTGAACGGCATTACGTCGAGCAGGTATGAGGAGGTCGTCCCGCAGGGCGATCAGGTATCGATCAACGTGGATCCCGCCACTCAACTGACTGCGGATGGGCGGAGCAGGTTACGGTTTCTCTCGTGGAGCAATGGTGGCCCCCAAAACCAGATCCTCGCGAGCGGGACGAAGCCGGATACTATCGTGGCAAGCTTCGCGGCCGACTATCGGCTGCAGGTGATCGTGGCGGGCTCAGGCTCCGGGACCTTCACCGCATCCCAGGTCGGCGATTTCACGACCGGCGTTTTCTTCCCGGCGGGGACGCAGGTGACGCTCACCGCGACGCCGGCCCAGGGCTCG
>JBDTOH010000728.1:0-2775 GCA_039933355.1 Gemmatimonadota bacterium
GGTATTCGGTGGCGTATTCTCCGCCGGTCATGTTGCCGCCGCAGCCCCACGATTCGTTGCCGACTCCCCAGTACTTGACGCCGAAAGGTTCCTTGTCGCCGTTCTGGGCGCGCTCGTCGGCGAGGGAAACGGTGCCCGCAGGAGCGTTGCAGTACGACACCCAGTCGTGGAACTCTTGCGGGGTCCCCGAGCCGACATTCGCGGCGAGATACGGAAGGGCGCCGACCAGCCGGCACAGGCGCATGAACTCGTGAATGCCGAAGTCGTTGCTCTCCACCGCGTGGAGTCCCTGAGGCATGCGGTTTTCCCAATAGTTGTACGTGCGCGGGCGCTTGCCCGCGCCGATGCCGTCGCGCCAGTGGTAGCCGTCGGCGAAACAGCCCCCGGGCCAGCGAAGATTCGGCGCCCCGATGCGCTTCATGTCCTCCACGAACTGCTTGCGGATGCCCAAGACGTTGGGGACCTTCGAATCGCGGCCGACCCAGATGCCGTCGTAGATCACTCCGCCGAGGTGCTCGATGAAATGGCCGTAGATATGGGGGTTGATCTCCGGCCCGGCCTGCGAAGGATCGATTGCGACTTCGGCATCGGCGGCCTGCAACGGGCGAAGCCCCGCGAGCGTTGCCATCCCAGCTACGGCAGCGGATTTGAGGAAGACACGGCGGTGAGGAATCATGATCGTTTCCCTCTCGACACCTGCGAACCGCTTCGGGGCCCCGCGCTTCGTCGTAGCTCCAAGTGCCAATCATATGCCGTGAAGGGATACCGATGGTCCTTCGCCAAGGCCTCGGCCTCACCGTCCTCGGCGCAGGCGTCGGCCTGCTCCTGAGCTTCTTCCCCTCTCGTCTGCTCGCTTCCGCAGGGAGTAGGCCCGAAACTCAGCCACGGCCGGGCAGACTCCACTTCCTTCTCCATGAAGGTCGTGATACCGATGGCGTGCACAGTCGCTTCGTTCGCGTGACCTGCGCCGATACGAGGAGGCTCGATGGCGAGAGGCGGCAAGAGCAAACGCACCCGGTCGTCCCGTTTCGAAAGCATGGCGCGAGCGATCAGTCGGTTCACGGGCAGTACCCCCGCGTTCGTGATCGCCGTGCTGGTGGTGCTGATCTGGGCCACCACCGGACCCCTGTTTCGGTACTCGGAGACCTGGCAGCTGGTGATCAACACCGGAACCACCATCGTGACGTTCCTCATGGTGTTCCTGATCCAGCGCACGCAGAACAAGGATTCGCTGGCGGTTCAGCTCAAGCTGAACGAGATCGTGGCCGCAATGGCGGGCGCCAGCAACCGGCTGGTCAACGTGGAGGATCTTAGCGAGGAGGAGCTCGCCACCTTCCACCGGCACTATCAAGCACTCGCGGAGATGTCCAAGAAGGACACCGACGTGCGTCAATCCCACTCGCTGGACGAGGCGGAGGCACGCCACCGCGCCAAGGCACGCCACGGGCGGACGACGTGAGGGTAGATTGATCGGCGAGCGCCGGGCCGGCTATCGAACTTCCGCGGGAATCGAGGCCGCTTGGGACGGCGTCAGGCGCGAGCGATCGCAATATCCGCGCCGGCTCAGGCACGCCGTGTAGTTGCGGAGCCGCTCGACGCCGCTGGCGGCTTGGGCTTCCGACTTGCCGAGCAGCGAGTAATCGCAGGTCTCTCGGCCCTCTCTGCAGTAGGACGTGTTCCGCGCGCGCACGGCCGCGTCCACCTCGGCGGCTTCGGGTAAGGTGAGCTGCAAGCGGTCGCATTCATCCCAGCCGTTCCGGCAGTTCGAGGCGTTGCGCTGACGCGCAGACTGCGCCACGGCCCTCGCTTCCGCGGGCGTGAGCTCCGAGTGTCGGCAGTCCGCCCGGCCGTCCTTGCAGTCGGCGATCATGCGCTGGCGCTGGGCGCGCGCGACCTCTGCTTTCTCGCTCTCGGTGAGGGTGGACGAGTCGCACGACCCGATGCCGTCCTGGCAATCGGCGAGGAGCCGCTGATGCGCGGTGAGGTCGGCGTCTCGCGACTCCGCCCGCGTCAGCTGGGACCGGTCGCAATGGTTCGGGCCAGACTGGCAATTCGCCACGTTGCGGTCGTAGGCGGCGACGGCCACCGCGATCGCCTCTCCCTCGGTCAGCTCCCCCTGCTCGCAGGCGGTGAGGCCGTTCCGGCAATCCGAGACGTTCCGGGCGCGCTTGGCGGCGGCTACTTCCGTCGCTTCCGTGGGCGTCAGTCGCGACGCCTCGCAGGAGGGCCAACCCTTCTTGCACGCGTACAGGTTGGCCCCCGCATCCTCAGTTGCGGCAAAGGAGAGGGTGGGGAGCAGGCTCACGCAGGCCGCGAGTCCCCAGGTCGCCGCTCTCAAAGACCGGGAGTGGCCGGACGCCGCGGCCCGCGGTTCGGCTTTGCAATGGTGGATCGCCTGCGCGGTGGGGGGAGCCCACCTGCGGCTCAACCACAGGGCGGCCGGGAGCGTCAGACACACCCCGGTGAGACCCATCCACGCGGGGCCGTCCCACGGATTCAGGATGGAGCTCGCCACCCAGGCGAACGAGAACGGTGCGACCAGGACAAAGACACTGAGCCGCCGACTCGACACGAAGTCCTTCATGGAGGCCTCCCTCCCAACGATCCCAACGAATAGAACTGCTTTGGTGAGCTGTCGGGAGAAGGGAGTGGAGTCGACAGCGCTCAGGAAAGCGGATTACCCAGAAGCCAGTGTGCGCTTGTTCTCTCGGCATCGCAAGGGGGTGTGCGACATGAATGTGGGTGCGGTTAGGCGGACCGGGCCTCCCAGAACTG
>JBDTOH010000729.1:0-2759 GCA_039933355.1 Gemmatimonadota bacterium
GGGTTCGACGGTGATCTGCCACCCCTGGTCGAAGCCCGCTCGAAGCATCGAAAAGGAATTGAGCAGCGGCTGCCAGCGGCACCGCGTCCGACGTCTGGGCGCGAGGCGAGATCGAATCCTCCCGCAGCCGCTCGAAGTCAGCGCTCCCCTCAATACACTATTCACGTCGGCACGTTCGATCAGAGGGACCGCGCCGAGCGGCTGCGACGAGCTCTCGGTCAGCGCGGATTCGACGTAGCGATCGATCGCTTGGCGGCGGGTCGCGGAAAGAGCCGCCGCATTCGTTACCGCGTTCAGGTCGGTCCGTACGCCAACCGTGGTCAAGCGGAATCTGCGGCTCGTACCATGGCAGCGCAAGTCGATCTTCCCACTCGTGTCGTGCAACGCTGACCAGAGCCCAGCACCGACGGCCGGTCCGCGAGCTTCAAGACCGCATCGGTACGTGAATCAGATCCGGGAGCTCTTGCAGTTCCCGGATCGTGCGCTGAGTGCCACTGTGTTGCCCGACGCCGACGTACGGTACTCCCGCCGCGGACGCAGCGTCGCGGTCGACCAAGGTATCGCCGACGAAGATGGATGCCTCGGCAGCGACTCCGGCCCGTTCGAGGCACGCGAACAGCAGATCAGGGGCCGGCTTGGCGCGCGGGACATCGAGGATTCCGACCCAAACCGAGAAAAAACGCTCCAATGCAAAGTGCTTCAACACTCCCGAGACCGTCCGTCCGCGGTTCGTTGCGAGCGCCAACGGGCAATGGGCGGAGAGTCGCTCGAGGGTCGTATCGAGCGCCGGCACCGGCTGCATGAAAGGATAGAACGGTGAATAGTCGGCCTGTGCCGCCACCGCCTTCGCCCGCGCGTGACGCGCGACATCACTGGCGAAGAGATGATCCCAGAGTTGCGGGCCGGAGAGACGGTGACAGAGCTCCCGGCCCGTCTCATCGAGAGGCGGCTCGCCGAGCGACGCGAGCACCGAATCATAGAACGCGACATTGGCGGTCCACGAGTCGAACAAGACCCCGTCACAATCGAGGATGATCAACTGAAGAGCGTTGCCGATGGGCAACCTGGACGGCTGAATCATGGCTGCCGACGGGCGAGCTCGACGATGGTCTTCCAACGTTCCTTGCGGCCGTTACGCTCGTCGGCACTCATGCGCGGCTCGAATACTCGATCCCGGCGCCATGTTTGCCCGGCCTCCGCGACATCTTTCCAGAATCCTGTCGCGAGGCCGGCGAGATACGCCGCGCCGAGACTGGCGGCATCGAAAACCTCAGGTCGCTCGACCGATACCCCGCTGACATCGGCTTGGCACTGCATCAGGAAATCGTTGCGGGCGGCGCCCCCGTCGACTCGCAACAGGTCGAGCTCGGACCCCGGCGCGTCGGCGCGCAATGCATCGACGACCTCCGCGCAACGAAAGGCGATGCCTTCCAGCACGGCGCGTACAATCTGGGCTCGACCGGTCGCCCGCGAAAGGCCGCCGATGACGGCGCGCGCCGCGGTATCCAAATAGGGAGTTCCGAGACCCTGGAAGGCCGGGACGCACCACACCCCGCCGCTGTCGGGGACGCTGGTCGCGATCGCCTCGGAGTCGGCGACGTCCGTGAGGATGCCGAGCCCGTCGCGCAACCATTGGATCGCAGCGCCTGCCGTGACCGCGCTGCCTTCCAGACAATAGGTGCGCGTTCCGTCGAGGCCCCAGAGTACGAGAGGAAAGCACCCGTTGGGTGAGAGGCGGATCGACGGCCCGACGTTCAGATCCATCATCGCTGCGGTGCCGTAGGTAATCTTCATCATGCCTGGCTCGACGCGAAGCTGCCCGAACATCGCCGCTTGCTGATCTCCCGCGCGCGCGGCGAGCGGAATGGCTGCGCCGAGGAGATCGCGAGCAGTCGACCCGGCTACGGCGCTCGTGGAAACGATCGTGGGTAGGCTCGTCGCCGGAAGCCGGAGGCTCTCCAGCAATGCCTCGTCCCACCCGCCGGTCATGAAATCGTAGACGCCGGTGCACGATGCATTCGAATCGTCGGTGACGTACGAAGTGCCGCCCGACAACTGCCAAGTCAGCCAGGTGTCGATCGTTCCGAAACGCAGCCGACCGGCCTCACCCCGTGCGCGCGCTCCCGGAACGTTTTCGAGCACCCAAGCGAACTTCGACGCGGATTGCAGCGGACTCAAAATATATCCCCGCCGGCCAAGCTCGGTGCAGAAGTCGACGGTCCGAAGGTCCTGCCAGCCGATGGCCGGATATACGGGCGCGCCGGTATCGGCGTCCCACACCAGCGCCGACGCACGCTGATTGCAGAGCCCGAGGGCCGCCACCGCGTTCGCCGGTAGCTTGGAGCGCTCGAGCGCCGCCCGCGTGACGGCGAGGGTTCGCTCCCAGAGCGCGATGGGATCGTGCTCGACCCAGCTCGGGCGTGGGCAGGAGAGCGAAATCTCGGAGTAGGCGGTCGCGACTTCGCGTCCATCGTGATCGAAGACGTAAGCGCGCACGCCGCTGCCGCCCTCGTCGATGGCCAGCACGTGAGAGCTCACTCCCGCGCACTCCTGTCCACCGGTAGGAGCGCACCGGGATTCATGATCTCGAGCGGATCGAACGCGCGCCGAAGCTTGGTGAGCAACGGATAGGCGGAGCCGAGCTCCTTCGACAGCCACTCCCGGCGGACACGTCCGATGCCGTGATGATGCGAGATAGTACCGCCGGCGGCGAGCGTGGCCTCCATGGCGGCGCCCCAGATTCGGAAATACAGCTCCTC
>JBDTOH010000730.1:0-2750 GCA_039933355.1 Gemmatimonadota bacterium
TGCTTCGGGCAAGGCTGCTCCGGGCCCAGGGAGACCTCGCCGGCGCGCCGCGGCTGCTCGAGCGCGAGCTCAGCGCGCTGTATCGCGAGTCGGCCAAGACGCTGTCGCTCTTCACGCTGCCGCTGGTGACGGCCGGCGAGTGGCGACTCGCCCGGGGGGACATCAAGGGCGCGGATGGCGGGCCGGGATCTCGCCGAGGCGAGGCTGCCGGCGCGTCGGGCCGCCGTGGCCCTCGGTAATGGCTATGGGAGCGAGCACGCCTGGACTCGGGCGGCTCGGGCGTTGGTGGACTCGCTGACGCGGCGACCTAACGCGCGTCAGGCTCGATCAACTCCTCGGTGCCGTCACCCATCCGACCTGATCGCCGTCAGCGGGTCGATCCGAGAGGCTCGGCGCGCGGGAACGAAGGACGATCCCAGCGTGACGGCGACGAGCCCCAGCACAACGGCCGCAAACACGGACAGGTCGGTCGTGCTCACACCCACCAAAAGACCGGCCAAAGCGCGGCTGATCAGGAGCGCCCCCACCAGTCCGATCACGATGCCCGCCGCGGCGAGGCGCCCGCCTTGCGCCAGGATCGACTTGATCACGGACCACCGGTCGGCGCCGAGTGCCATGCGGAGCCCGATTTCGCGGGTCCGTTGGGTCACCGAATACGCGATCACACCGTACAGCCCGACAATGGTAAGCCCGATCGCCAAAAGCCCGATGGCCGAAGCGAACGTGGAGCCCACCCTGAGCGCCAGCATGCCGTTTGGACTCGTATCGATGATGTTCTCCATGGTGTTCATGCCGAAGGGCACCAGGTCCCGGTCGCTCGCGGCTACGCGGGCGCGCAAAGGGGCGATTGCCGAGGCCGGATCCATCGCCGTCCTCACATAGAGGAACACCCACGGAGCGTAGTTCTGTTCGAGCGGGAGATACAAGAACGGCCGCGGGGCCTCGCCGATCGCCATGTATCGGCTGGTCTTCGCAACGCCTATCACCTCGACCGGCGCGCCTCCCGCAGCCAATCGGATGATGCGGCCGAGAGGCGACTGGCCGGGCCACAGCATGTCGGCGGCGCGCTTGTTGATGATCGCGACCCGTGCCGCCGACGAATCATCCCGCTCGGTGAACGCGCGCCCCTCGAGCAGCGGCATCTCGATCACGCGGAAGTAGTCCGGGCTCACGGACGCGCTGAAGATACCGACCGAGCCCTTCTTGGTATCCTGCTGCGCCCCGTCGGCGAAGACCTCGGTGATCGCTCCCGCCCCGTGATCGATCGGGACGCTGGTAGACCAAGCCGTCGAGCGAACCCCGGCGAGCTGATTGACGTCGCGCCGAATCCGATCGAAGGCGCGGCGCGCGGTCGGCTCGTCATACCGCGCGAGCGCCGCGTCGAATCCCGCAGTGACGAGGTGGTCGCGGCGGAAGGCGAGATCCACCTTGGCCGCTTGCCGGACGCTCGCCGCGAAGAGCCCGGCACACACCAGCACCACCAGCGACGCGGCAACCTGCGCCACCACAAGGCCGGCTCTGGCTCGCTGTGCCCCGCGGCTCGGACCGCCTCGGTCTCTGCGGAGGCCGGCCTGCAGATTGAACCGGGAGACCGCGATCGCCGGGCCGAGGCCGACGATCAGGCCGACGACGAGCGTGAGGAGCGCGACCATGCCGAAGATCCGGAGGTCGAGCTGCAGCCCCAAGTTGAGGGGCAGCCCCACGATGCTGATCGGAATCGAGGAGAGGCCGCCGATGGCGATCTTAGCGAGGAGCCACGCGCCGGCGAGGGCGAGGAACGCGAGCACGACCGTTTCCGTCACCAACTGGCGGACGAGACGGCCGCGCGATGCGCCGAGGGCCTGCCTAACCACGAGCTCGGTTTGCCGGCTGCTCCCGCGGGCCAGAATCAGGTTGGTGGCGTTGACGGCTGCGGTCAGCAGGACCAGCAGCGCCAGCCCGGAGAAGATCGTGGCGGCCGCGAGCGTGGCGCTCGCGACTTCCATCATCGGCCGGGCCCGAGCCTCGGGAAACGCCGTCAGCAGATAGCCCTCTCCGATCGCCGGATAGTCGGCCGCGAGCTGCTTGCCCATGACAGCGAGCGCGCTGCTCACCTCCGAGAATGGCTTTCCGGCCCGGCGCCTCGCGATGACCTTCCAGGCCCCGACCTCGCGCCGATCGGCGCCTACCATCGACGGATTGAACAACTCCACGGTACCGCTGGGGACGTAGCCATCCGGGTCGAACAGATGCTCGGTGCCGTGAAACGCCGGCGGCGTCACACCGATGATCGTGAACGGAACGGTGTTGAGATACAGGCTCTGCCCGACCGCTCGTTTATCGGCGCCGAAGTGACTGCGCCAGAACGGATCGGAAAGGACGATGACTCGATCGCGCCGGAGATCCTCGTCCAGCGTGAAAGTCCGGCCGGTCGCAGCCGAGATGCCGAGCACCGAGAAGTAGTTGCCGGTCGTTCCGAGGAGCATTCGGCGCTCGCCCTGCTCCGCCTCGGGCCGTCGAATTGCGCTGACCGCCAACTGCACCGCGGCGACGTCCTCGAACAGATCGGTTCGGGCGCGAAGGTCTCGGACCGTCGGCAGGGAGATGAGGTTCCCCACCATCCCGTTCGTCGCCTTGCTGGACGCCCCGATCACGACCAGGTCCCCCGGATTCTTCACCGGGAGCGGCCTGAGCAGCCACGAGTCGACGAGACTCAGCGCCACAGTCGTCGCCGCGATCCCGAGGGCAAGCGAAGCAGCCGTCATGAAGGT
>JBDTOH010000731.1:0-2736 GCA_039933355.1 Gemmatimonadota bacterium
TTACCGTCTTACCGTCTTACCGTCTTACCGTCTTACCGTCTTACCGTCTTACCGAGCATCCCATGCATCTTGTGACGCTTGATTGGGTCATCGTGGTCCTCTCGATCGCGGTGTCCTTCGCGCCCGCGCTCCTGCTCGCCCGACGGGCCGGTTCGAGCACGGCCGAGTTCTTCACGTCGGGCCGATCGGCGCCGTGGTGGCTCATCGGGATCTCGATGGTGGCGACCACGTTCAGTACCGACACGCCGAATCTCGTTACCAATCTCATCCGAGAGGGCGGTGTCGCCAACAACTGGGCCTGGTGGTCGTTCCTCCTGACCGGGATGGTGACGGTATTCTTTTACGCTCGGCTCTGGCGCCGCTCCGGTGTCCTCACCGATCTCGAGTTCTATGAGATCCGGTACTCCGGCCGGGCCGCGACGTTCCTGCGCGGATTCCGCGCAATCTATCTCGGTCTCTTCTTCAATTGCGTGATCATGGCGACGGTGAATCTCGCCGCCGCCAAGATCGCTAATATCGTGCTCGGCTGGCCGATGGAGCGCACGCTTCTCGTCTGCGGCGTGATGACGATCTTCTTCGCGTCGGTGTCGGGTCTTTGGGGCGTGCTCGTCACCGACTCGATCCAGTTCACGATCACGATGACAGGGACCTTTGCGGTCTCGTACTTCGCGCTCCGGCAGCCCGAGGTCGGCGGGCTCTCCGGATTGTTCGCAAAGATACCGCCCCAGACGCTCCGGCTCCTGCCCGACTTCAACGACTGGTCCGTCGCTCTGGTCGTCTTCATCATCCCGCTCACCGTCCAATGGTGGGCGGTCTGGTATCCCGGCTCCGAGCCGGGCGGCGGGAGCTATATCGCGCAGCGCATGCTGGCGGCAAAGACCGAGAAAGACGCCGTGATCGGGACGCTGCTGTTCAACGTTATGCACTACGCCCTCCGGCCGTGGCCCTGGGTCGTCACCGCGCTCTGCTCCATCCTGATCTACCCGCGGCTCTCCGACATCGCACGGACCTTTCCCTACGTCCAGGCATCGCTGATCGGGCACGACATGGCGTATCCAGCGATGATGCGGTTCCTTCCGGTTGGATTCCTCGGGCTCGTAGTCGCGGGCACTCTGGCGGCCTACCGCTCGACGATCGAGACGCACCTCAACTGGGGGACGTCATACCTCGTCCACGACCTTTACCGGCGATTTCTGCGGCCCGGCCTGGGCGAGCGCCACTATGTGCTGATCGGCCGGATCACGACGGCGCTGCTCATGGTTGCCGCGGCCGCGATGACCTACGCGCTCGGAACGGCCAAGGAGGCGTTCGACCTGATCCTCTCGATCGGCGCCGGGACGGGGCTGCTCTATCTGGCTCGCTGGTTCTGGTGGCGGATCAGTGCGTGGAGCGAGATCGCGGCGATGGCGAGCTCATTCGTGATCTCGTTAGGGTTCTTCATCGCGCGGAAAGAGGGGCTCGTCGTCGCCTCACACGTCGCCCTGATCGTCACGGTGATCACCACGACCACCGTCTGGGTGGTGGTGACCCTGCTCGGCCCTCCCACCGATCGCGAGACTCTGGTCAAGTTCTTCCGGCTCGTCCGGCCGGCCGGCCCCGGATGGAAGCCGATTCAGCGGGAGGCGGGCGTGGCCGGCTCCCCGGATTCGCTGTCGCAGGCGCTGCTCGGGTGGACGTTCGGCTGCATGTTCGTGTATTCGGCGTTGTTCGGAACGGGCACGCTCCTGTTCGGCCGGATGCCGCAGTTCTTCATGTGGCTCGTCATTTGGGTGTTGAGCGGCCTGGGCGTGTGGCGGGTATTACAGGGGTATTGGGCCGCCCGGGGAGACCCGGAGCGGACGCAATGACGGGCCTGACGACTCAAGCCGTTGTACTGGCCCGTGGGCTCGGCACCCGGATGCGCCGCTCGGATCCGGCCGTGGCTTTGAGCCCAGGACAAGCTGCCGCCGCTGAGCAGGGTATGAAGGCGATGATCCCGGTCGGTCGGCCCTTTCTCGACTACTTGCTGAGCGGCCTCGCGGATGCCGGGTGCGAGCGAGTCATCCTCGTGATCGGTCCTGAGCACACCTCGGTCAGGGACCGCTACGATGGACCGGCCCGACCGAGACGAGTCGCCCTCGACTATGCCATCCAAGCCGAACCTCGGGGCACCGCCGACGCCGTGGCCGCCGCCGAGGGCACCGTCGCCAATGCTCCATTCATTGTGATCAACGGTGACAACTACTACTCCCCGCCTGACCTCCGAGCCCTTGCCGCGCACGGCGGCGCAGGCCTGCTCGGATATCGGCGCAGCGCGCTGATCGCCCGAAGCAGCATCGATCCCAACCGGGTGCTCGCGTACGCCCTGATCGAGGAGGACGATGGATATCTGCGGCGGATCGTCGAGAAGCCCGATCCGGCCACGGCCGCCGCGTTCGGCCCCGACCCGCTCGTCAGCATGAACGCCTGGTCGTTCACGCCCAAGATCTTTACCGCCTGCCGTGCGATCGGCCCTTCGCCGAGAGGGGAGCTCGAGCTGCAGGACGCGGTCCGCTGGGCCCAGGCAAACCTTGCGGAGCGGTTCCGGATCGTACCCGCGGAGGACGGCGTGCTCGACCTCTCGAGCCGCGGCGACATCGCCGAGGTGGCGCGACGGCTCGAGAGCGTTGCGGTGAGCTTGTGACGGCCCCGTGGACTCCAGCGCTCGTCTCGGCCGGGTTCGCGCCCGAGCCGGCGGGCCGCCGGGCCGGGCTCCTC
>JBDTOH010000732.1:0-2735 GCA_039933355.1 Gemmatimonadota bacterium
GTGGTCATGGAAGTCTCGGTGAGTTCCCCTCATACCATTGCTAACGCCGGCTGCCGGCTCCGGCTGATGTACGCGTCGAACTCGGACCGGAACTTTTGAATCCCGCTCACGATCGGTGCCGCGCACGAGTCGCTCAGCACGCAGATCGTCTTGCCGGTCATCTGCTCCGACAGGTCGAGCAAGAGATCGAGGTCTTCCGGCTTGCCCTGCCCCCTGAGGATCCGCTCCAGGATCTTGGTCGTCCACGCGGTGCCCTCTCGACACTGGGTGCACTGCGCGCAGCTCTCGTGGGCGTAGAACTTGGCGAGCCGATAGACCTCGTACACGATGTCGGTCGAGTCGTCCATCACGATGAACCCCGCCGAGCCTAACATGGAGCCCTGTTCGACGATGCCCTCGTAATCGCACAGAGCGGCCTCAGCCTCCGCGACCGACATGAGCGGCACCGAGGACCCGCCCGGAATGACGGCCTTGAGCCGCCGCCCCGGCCGCATCCCGCCGGCGAGGTCGTAGATGAGATCCTTCATCGGGAACCCCATCGTGACCTCGTAGTTCCCCGGCTTGGTGACGTGGCCGCACACCGAGAAGAGCTTGGTGCCCGTGCTCTTCGGGTTCGAGAGGCAGAGCGCCTTGTACCAGGCGGCGCCGCGGGTCAGGATCGGCGGCACCGCGGCGAGCGTCTCTACGTTGTTGATCGTCGTCGGCATCCCGAACGCGCCCGCCTGGGCCGGGAACGGCGGCTTGATCCGCGGGTTGCCGCGCTTCCCCTCGAGCGAGTTCATCAGCCCGGTCTCTTCACCGCAGATATACGCGCCGGCCCCGCGGTGCAGAATGATGTCGAGCCGCTTGCCCGAGCCGAACGCGTTCGCGCCTAACGCGCCGGCGGCGTAGGCCTCCTCGACCGCCTTCTTCATCACCGCGAGCGGCTCCGTGAACTCGCCCCGGATGTAGATGTAGGTCCGCTCGGCCCCGATGGCGTAGGCTCCGATCGCGCAGCCCTCGATCAGCGCGTGCGGCGTCCACCGCATGATCTCGCGGTCCTTGAACGTCCCCGGCTCGGACTCGTCCGCATTGCAGACGAGATAGTGGGGCTTGCCGTCGTCCTTCGGCATGAAGCTCCACTTAAGACCGGTCGGAAACCCGGCGCCTCCCCGGCCCCGGAGCCCGGACGCCTTCACCTCGTCGATGATCGCGGCGGGCGTCATGCCGAGCGCTTTCTTGAGCGCCTCATAGCCGCCACGCTTCACCCAGCCGTCGTACGTGCGCGCTTCGGTGTCGCCGAAATACTTCGAAAGAAGGACCGTCTCCTTCGGATGCGACGGATGCGGAAAGCCCATTACGGATACCTCGCCAAAATGCCCGGTACCCGCTCAGGCGTGACGCTCTCGATGAAATCGTCGTTGATCATGATCGGCGTCGGGAAGCCGCAGGCGCCGAGGCATTCCACCTCGATCACGGTAAAGCGGCCGTCGGGACTGGTGGCGCCGAGCTCGCCGCATCCGGTTTCCTTGAGGATCGCGCGGAGAGCGTCGTCCGAGCCGCAAAGATGACAAGGCGATGTGCCGCAGACCTGGATGAAGTGGCGGCCTACCGGATGCAGATGGTACATCGTGTAGAACGTGACCACGCCGCGCACGTACGCCGGCGTCAGGTCGAGCACGGCGGCAACCTCGGTGATTCCACCCGCGGAGATCCATCCGCGCGCTTCTTGCACCATCCACAGCGCGGGCAGAAGCAGCGCCTGCTTGGTCGGATAGCTGGGGAACAGCGCGTCGAGCTTGCTCCGAACCGCGCCGACGAAGACCGGCTCGTAAGGCGCGTCGTGGGCAGAGTGGGCCGCGGTGCTCATCGGTCGATCTCTCCCATGACGATGTCGATGCTGGCGTTGATGGCGATGACGTCGGACAGCAGCGCGCCCTCGCAGAGCTTGGGAAGGCAGGCAAGGTTGATGAACGAAGGGGGCCGGATCCGCCACCGGACCGGCTTCGCCGAGCCGTCCGAGACGAAATAGTAGCCCAGCTCACCCTTCGGGTTCTCCACCCCCATGTAGGCCTCGCCGGGCGGTGCCGGGACGCCTTCCATGACCTGCTTGAAGTGAAAGATCATCGCCTCCATGTCGCTCATCGCCCGGGACTTGGGCGGAAGAATGACCCGGGGATCATCCACGTTGATCGGCGCGTTCTTGAGCTTGCTGAGCCGGTCGAGCGCCTGCTCGAGAATCCGGACGGACTGGAACATCTCCTCGAGCCGAACCCGGTAGCGGTCGTAGATGTCGCCGTGCTCGCCGATCGGGACGTCGAAATCATAGGTGTCGTAGCCGAGGTACGGCCGGTCCTTCCGCACGTCGTAGGCGACCCCGCTCGCGCGAAGCATCGGCCCCGACAGCGAGTAGTTGATCGCCTCCTCTGCGCTCAGCACGCCGACATTCTGGGTCCGGCCGATCCAGATGCCGTTCCGCGTGAACATCGTGTCCACTTCCTGGAGCACCTTCGGGAACGTCTGGCAGTACTGCCGGAGCCCGGCCTCGAATCCGTCCGGAATGTCCGCCATCATGCCACCGACCCGGGTCAGGCTCGTCGTGAGGCGGGCGCCGGTCCAGGCTTCCTGCAGGTTGTAGATCAGCTCGCGCTGCTGGAACGACCAGAGGAACGGCGTGAACGCGCCGAGGTCGATCCCGGTCGTGCCTAACCACACGAGGTGCGAGATGATCCGGCTCATCTCGCAGGCGATCACCC
>JBDTOH010000733.1:0-2730 GCA_039933355.1 Gemmatimonadota bacterium
CGCACGGTGGAGTTCCGGGCCCGACACAGCGACCTGCGCGTCGAGCTCCCGCTCGAACCGATGCTCGGCACGGTCGGCGTGGCGCCTGCCGGCAACGAGGTTCGTAGCTCGCTGGTGCCGGATAGGTTCGGCGGCAACATGGACACGCCGCAGATGCGGGCTGGTGTCACCTGCTATCTGGGCGTGAACGTCGAAGGGGCGATGTTCTCGATCGGCGACGGGCACTACCGGCAAGGTGAGGGGGAATCCTGCGGCACGGCCGTGGAGGGCGCCATGATCTCGACGCTCATCGTCGAGTTGGTGAAGGGGGCCGCGCCGGGGTGGCCGCGCCTCGAGGACGACGAGCACTGGCTGACCGTCGGGTCCAGCCGACCGCTCGAGGATGCCTGGCGGGTCTGCCAGGTCGAAATGGTCATGTGGTTCACGGAGCTGTTCGGCCTGCTCAAGATGGACGCCTACCAATTGCTGTCGCAGATCGCCCAGGCTCCGGTCGCGAATGTGGTCGATGCCAATTACAGCGCCGTGGCGAAGGCACGCAAGTCGTTGCTGCCTGCGGCCGAAGCGTTCCATGGGCTGCACCGCGAACTGAGAGCGCGCGCCGCCCAATTCGTCAACGGCTGAGCAGCGACAGACCCACACCTCCCCATCACCACCTCGAGAAAGGTTTGGTTGTCATGGATCTACAACTCACCGGACTGCGTGTCCTGGTGACCGGTGGCACCCGCGGTATCGGCCGCGCGGTCGTCGAGAACTTCCTCACCGAGGGCGCGTCGGTCGCCTTCTGCGCCCGTGACGCCGATGCGGTGAAGGCCACCCAGGGCAACCTGACGCGAGCCGACACGAAGGTGATGGGCTCGGCGTTGGACGTCGCCGACGCGGCCGCACTCGCCGAATGGGTCACCGGCAGCGCCGAGTCGGCTCGGCGGCATCGACATCGTCGTGTCCAACGTCGGCGCGCTCGCGATTCCGGAGACCGACGAGAATTGGACCGCATCGTTCGAGGTCGATCTGATGGGCGCGGTCCGGCTCGTTCGCGCGGCCCTTCCGTTCCTTGAGACCAGTTCGGCGGCGTCGATCGTCGCGATCTCTAGCGTTTCCGGGCGGGAGATCGACTTCGCGGCCGGTCCTTACGGCACGATCAAGGCCGCGTTGATCCACTACATGCAAGGACTGGCCAATCAGCTTGCGAGCAAAGGGATTCGAGCCAACGCAATCTCCCCCGGCAACACCTACTTCGAGGGAGGCGTGTGGGCGTCGATCAAGCTGAACAACCCCGACTTCTTCGCGACCGCGCTCGACCTGAACCCGAGCGGACGGATGGCGACACCGGACGAGATCGCCCGCACGGTCGTCTTCGTCGCCAGCCCGGCCTCGAGCCGCACCAGCGGCGCGAACATCGTGGTCGACGGCGCCCTCACGCGCGGCGTGCAGTTCTGAAGCCGACTCGGTGCGTTGTGAGGCGTCGCGCCGAGGGTCTTGTGACCTTGGTTGGTGCCCTCTACCTCGGACAATAGCGCTGCTGAGGCTCCTGTTGCCCGTCGGGAATGGGCACCAAACGATGGCACCGCTTGGCGTGTCCGAGTCTAGCTTCGCGGCGACCCTGATCAACGGGGTGAACCGCACGATCATGTCACGGACTTGGCCGTCCCCGAGACGAACAAGCCAGATCGCGGACACCGGAACTGGTGAAACAAAGAACTCAGGGCATACATACACTCACCGACTTATGCGATACGGGTGTTCATGGCCGAATCCGCGGAAGACCTCGAGGAGGACCCAGATCGCATTTCAACATCCGCTCCAAACGCGTGATCCGCTGCCACGTCGAAGACCAGGCGGCGTTCCCCATCCGACCTTGAATACGGAATCGCCGAACAGCTTACAGAAGTGCGGGAGCGACATGCATTGACTTGCGTCGAGCATCAGAGGAACATCAAACCCTAGCTCGACCCCCTGAGATCCCGAAGGAACAAAGGATATGACCCGTTCACCGCAGGAAGTCTTCACAGCTCACACGAACGCTTTGGCCCAGCGGGATGTAGTAGCGATCCTTCAAGACTATCGAGAAGACGCTGTCTTGCTGACGTCTCAGGGCGCCATGGAAGGGCATTCCGGAGTCGAAGCGTTTTATACCCAGGCGCTCGCCGCGCTGCCGCAGATAGAAGTGAACTGTACCTCCGCCGTCTATGCCGGTGACGCGCTATTGGTCCAGTGGACCGCATTCTCAACGGCAGGCCGCATCACTGATGGAGTCGACACTTTCATATTCGCAGACGGGGCGATCAGGCTCCAGACATCAACTTTCACCATCGAGCCGATGGCATCTCTCTAAGTGAGCTGCAAGGGAAGGTAGCGGGTGTCGATGTCCGAGACGACCGCACTGGTCGTCTCGGCGGTGGAGCAGGCGCTGTTCACCCGGTGACGCACTGATATCCGTTTCAGTTCAACACTGATCGGCCGGCATTCGTCGATCGACTACAAACCCGCCCATCATTCGCACCCTCGTCGAGCGGCGATTCGAGCTGGAACCCGGTGACGGAGCTTCCGGTTCTGATGTCGGTCGGCATCTCGTTCGCTCTGGGCGTGGCAATCGACTCGTCGGAAACAAGGTGCGCCTTGCGCCGACTCGCCGCTCCCCAACCAATGCCGCCGGCCGTCCTCAATGGGAGCGCCGCCAATGTCGGAGGCGCGGAGCTGGCGCGGATCGTCTTTGACTCAGGAGGCGGGTAG
>JBDTOH010000734.1:0-2730 GCA_039933355.1 Gemmatimonadota bacterium
CGGTGTCGGGACTCCAGTGATTCGCGCGGGCGGCCCGAGTCGACCTCGCCGCGAAGCGCTCGGGCGTGAGACCGGCGAGCGGAATCACCGAGAGAGTTCCGCTCAGTTGTTCGAGAGTATAACCCGGGCTTCGCGACGCGCCCGGCCTCGGACCGTCGAGGCCGTTCGGTCTCGATCCGCGGCCCTTCCCGTTCAGGACGAGCAGGGTATCGTGCCGGACCACGAGCGCGGTGGGGTACCATCCCACGGGGATCCGACCGAGCAGCGTCCCCGACGCCAGGTCGAACACAGCCACCGCGTTATTGTCGGCCCCGGCGACGTAGAGCCGGGTGTCGTCCGGGGAGAGGGCGAGAGCGTTAGGCGTGCTCCCTTCGCCGGTGCCCCCGGGGACCGGATCGGCCAGCTCACCGGTGACCCGAAGGGATGTGGTGTCGACTACGGCGACCCGGTCGGTGCTGGCAGAAGCCACGTACAGCCGATCGCCGCGCTGGTCCAACAGGAGGGCCGAGGGGTGCCGCGGCACCGCCACAATCCCGCGCGGAGCGAGCTGGGCACCGTCAGGCCGGAACGCCCGCACCTCCGCCGCGCCCCACGCCGAGACGAACACCGTTCCGTCCGGGCCGACCGCGACCGCGTATGGATAGCGGCCCGCGGGCAGCCGTTGGGTCACCCGACCCGATGCGACGTCCACCACGGCCAGCGAGTCGGCCAGATTCTCCGCGACATAGAGACGGGTTCCGTCAGGCGATACCCCGATCCCCGCGGGATAGCGGGTGCCGGGTGCCTTGGGCGCCTTCGTCGCGAGCGCGATGCTGTCGACGAGACGAGCCGACCCATCGCGCCAATCGTAAACGTAGATCCGATCTTCATTGCCGCCCGACGCATACAGCCGCCGGCCGGCCCAGTCGAAGCTCATCCCGATGAACGCCGCCGGTTGCTCGACGGTCTGGCGCACCTGCCCCGAGCCGGCCGTCACGACCTGAATGCCCTGGGTTCGGAAACCGTTGAGGAGGAGGACGAGAGCGTCGCCCTCGGGAGCGGCGAGCGCGGCGAGTGGAAATGGGCCGACGTCGGTGACCCGGCCTTCGGGGTCGAGGGCTACTCCGGTGGGAAGTTGGCGGCGGTCGGGATCCGCAGGATGCTCGAGCGGGCCGCGGCCGGGGCAGGCGGCGAGGATGGCGCCGGCGAGAACGAAGCGGTTGGAGACCATGCGAGCCGCCGGTTCTGTGCCCCCGGCTGAGCTCCGCTTCCGTCGGCCCTCTCATCCGACCACGGGAAGGACGTAGCCGGCGGGCCCCCGAGAGCCGCGCAGGAGCCCTCGGTCGCCACGCTATCCCGAGATGACGGCTCTGTTAGGCGGCGCGGCGGTAGG
Source organism: Gemmatimonadota bacterium (assembly GCA_039933355.1). Taxonomy (GTDB): domain Bacteria; phylum Gemmatimonadota; class Gemmatimonadetes; order Gemmatimonadales; family GWC2-71-9; genus SHZU01. The sequence continues at coordinate 1,373 of JBDTOH010000734.1, forward strand.
TTTCTAGAGCTCGCATTCCGCAGTGGACGGGAGATAGCGCTTGATGTACTTCTCGACCTCCGCCGGCCTGGCGAACGCAAGACTTGGCACAAAGCCGAGCCGCTTCTCCTCGCTTTCGAGCACGATCCCGGGTCCCTGCCGTCCCACCCGTTTGACCTCGCCCCACTTGAGAGTCGCCCGTCCCGCTAAGGTCCAACGCGACACTCCACCGGTTCCGATGCGGACGGTCATGCTCGAGACCACGACGATCATGAGGAGAATCGAGAGGCAAGCGGCCAGCCCCAGCCCAACCCAGTAGAGCGTGCCATCGCCACCCTCGCCCGACTGCAGGGTCGCGAAGATGCTGATCGCCACCAAGTACGCCATCAGGGCAGCACCGGGTAGCACGAGCAGAGGCGCCGCCCACCGCCGGTCGAGGCCGGAGTTGTGAATCAATCCCATCTAACTGCCTCCCAGGGTCCGTGAGCCAGAGCATTCCTCGCCCTTGGGGGTACTTGCAAGACCGGGGCCCAGGGACCGATTCCAGGGCCGAGAGCGCTTGGCCCTGCCGATTGGCCGCTCAGACCGAGGCGGATTAATCTCTTGGCAATCATCCGCGGGTGGTTTTCGCGCCGGACAGTCGTTGGCCGAGCCGACCACTCATTCCCCAGGCTGCCCCATGCCGGTACTTCACGTCACAGCCTCCGCGGTCGTGCCAGCCTCCGCGCCGTCTACGGCCTCATCGCAGACGATCGGAAGGGTCACCCCAGCATCCTGCCGCCCCAATACTTCGAAAATCTGGAGGTCGAAGAGGGCGGCTATGGGGCCGGCACCCGGATCCGATTCACGATGCTTTCGTACGGAACCCGGCGCGTCTGCCGGGCTCACGTCACGGAGCCGGAGCCGGGCAGAGTTCTCGTCGAGACCGACATCGAGACCGGGACGTCCACCCGTTTCGTGCCGCGGTACTTGGACAAGGTGTACGCGCGCGAGCTCGAGCTGCTCGCCGAGCGCGCGGTGAGGGGACACGTCACTCCCGCACCTTGAGCGGCTCGAGCGCCGGTGCGGGCGGAAGCTGGGTCACCTCGAGGATCTCGCTTTCGTCGAGCGTCTCCCGAGCGAGCAGCGCCGCCGCGAGCGCGTCGAGCTGCGACCGATGGACCGTCAGGAGCCGGATTGCTTCCGCATGACTTTCCGAAATGATCCGGTGCACCTCGGCATCAATGGTGCGGGCGGTCTCCTCGCTGAACGGTCTCCTGCCCCCGTAGCCGTCCAACCCGGACAGGTAGGGATTATCAGGGGGCGCGAGCTGCACCAGTCCCAGCTCCTCGCTCATACCCCAGCGTGTCACCATGTTGCGGGCAAGGTTGGTGGCCTGT
>JBDTOH010000735.1:0-2728 GCA_039933355.1 Gemmatimonadota bacterium
GCGCATTCTCAAAGCCGGTATGGACCTGAACCTCGTCACCACAACCGTTGAGCTCGGAGACGAACGGTTCCCCGTGGTCGATGTCGGGGCCGGCCCCCCGGTTCTCCTGTTTGCATGGGTTTCCTGATTCGCGGTTTCTCTGGCGGCATCAGGTGGCCGCTCTGTCTGAAGCCGGCTATCGGGTCATCGCCCCCGACCTCCGCGGTTTTGGCGACGCACCCAGACCGACGCAGGTCGCGGTGTAGAGCCGTTTGCCCACCTCAGCGCGGGAGCGCCGAGTCCGTGGCGCTCAATGGCGGCGGAGCCCGCCGGCCCGCCGACCGCAGGATCCAGAATCCCACCAGATTCATCACCACGATCGTTGCCGTGATCTTCATCGCGAACGTGGCCACGCTGGCGACCGTGATAATCGGAAACACCGAGAGCCCGATGTACAGCAGCGTCATCAGCAGACCGGACCACGAGGCCAGTCGCAACCACGCGGGCGGCCGGGGCGTGACGTTCCGGAGCCCGAACAGCGGAATCGAGAACATCACGACGTAGGTGAGCGCGTAGAAGATGCCGCTCGCGTTGAAGAGGAGCTGGAACGCCTCAGCGTGTCCGACGCCGATCAGACTCAACAATGCGATCAGACACGACGCGAGGCCCACGAGCCGGATCGAGTTGATCGGCGTCTTGTGAGCGGGGTGAAGCCGGCTGAACCAGGGCGGCAGCAGGCGATCCCACCCGGCTACCATCGGCAGGCGCGCCACCGCGGTGAATGCCACGCTCGCCTGACCCACGCGCATGGCCAGCGTCATCAGAATCGCGAGTGTGACCAGGGGCGCCGCGATCCCGAAGGGTCCGTAACCGATCCGGAGTACCTGCGCTACGGGGCCGATCAGGTCGATGTCGTCCTTCGGCACGTAGGCCACGACCGTGCTGGTGCCCAGCACGAACATCAGCGCGATGATCGGCGCCGCGATGAACACCGAGCGGCGGACTGATCGCGCCGGCGAGCGCGTCTCCCCCGCCAGGATGGCCATGTACTCGAAGCCCCCCAGCGCACCGAACCCCATCTTGCCGAGAATGTTCAGGTTGTAGAGCGTAAGATCGGGAAGCTGGGTCCGGAGCGGATGGTACTCGGCAAGCCGACCGCTGAAGAGGCCAATGACCGGCAGCAGCAGCACGGCCCCGAAGATGGTCAGCATGAAGACGCCGCCGGTATTGTGAACCCACTTCCCGACCGACAGGCCGACGGTCGAGACGATCACCATCAGCGCCAGCAGCAACGCCGTCGCCAGCGCGATGAACCAGCTGTTGGTCGTCATCCACGCCGCGGTCGGTCCGATCGCGTAGGCGAGATAGGTGGCAGCCTGGAAGCCGATCTCGGACGTGAACACGATCACGTAGATCCACAGGTTCCACGCCACCATGAAGCCGACGGTCTGATTGAGGCCGAGCTTGGCCCACTGGTAGAGTCCACCCTCGAGCGGCATCAAACGGTTGAGGTAGATCACCACCGCGGTCGAGGGTAGGTAAAACAGCGCGATCGCCGCGAGCCAGAACACCACATGCGACGAGCCGAGCTTGCCGGCGACGCCGATCCAAGTCAGTCCGACGATGAAGAGGATCTGGGTCAGGGCCAGATCGCGAACGCCGAGCTCCTTCTTGAGCGACGCGCTGTGCGCCTCGACATTCGCCTCGGCCTGAGCGAGCCCAGAGGGTGGGGAAGCGTCGTGGGATTTCTGGGTCATGCCCCCGCCTGGCCGAGAATGGTCCAGTATCGTGCCCAGGCCTCGAGCCCCTCGTGGAGGCGGTGAACCCGGAAGAACTCGTTAGGCGCGTGGAAGTCTTCGTCCGCCGTGGAGAAAGAGAAAAAGACGGTCGCGAGCCCGAGGTGACGCTGGAACAGGTCCGCGATCGGCACGGTGCCGCCCATCCGCACGATCAGGGGCGGGACCCGATAGGTCGCCTCGAGGGCGGCCGCCGCCGCTCCGAGCGCCGCGTGATCCGTCGGGATGTGCGCCGCACGTGACCCGGGATCCGTGAGGGAGATTGACAGCCGAGTGCCGGGCGGCAGGTGGGCCTCGAGATGCCGGGTTAGCTGCGCCAAGACCGCGGTGGGATCCTGATCGGGCACGAGCCGGCAAGTGATCTTGGCGTGTGCCTCCGAAGGAATCACCGTCTTCTGCCCCGGGCCCTGGTATCCGCCCCCCATTCCGTTCACCTCGAGCGTGGGTCTCGTCCATTGCCGTTCGAGCGTGGTGTAGCCGGGCTCGCCGAATACCGAAGGCGCGCCGATTTGAGCGAGATAGGCCGACTCGTCGTAGGGCAACGCCGCCAGCGCGGCGCGCTCGTCCGGCGAGAGCGCCTGCACGTCGTCATAGAATCCCGCCACGGCCACCCGGCCGGCGGGGTCGTGGAGCGACGCGACCAGGGCGGCCATCGCGTGGAGTGGATTGGCCACACCGCCGCCGTGCCGGCCCGAGTGGAGATCTTTCGATGCGGCCGTGATCGTGAGCTCGAGCCCGCAGAGGCCCCGGCTCGCCACGGTGAGCGAGGGCTCGTCGACGCGCCACATCGCTCCGTCCGCCGACACCACGACATCGGCCGCGAGGAGAGCCCGGTGCTCGAGGACAAAGGCCTCGAGATGGCGGCTGCCGATCTCCTCCTCGCCCTCGAACAGGAACTTCAGGTTGATAGGTGGCCCGCCCCCCGCGGCGAAGAACCCCTGCGCGACCGCGAT
>JBDTOH010000736.1:0-2714 GCA_039933355.1 Gemmatimonadota bacterium
CGGGTCGTTCGTTCTCTTGCTGGCGATCAACCTGCTCCAATGGTGGAGCCGGCGGTGCGCCGCCGCCTGAGGATTCCATGGCCGGGACTGTCACCCTTCGAATTCCTCCGGCCTCTGCCACTGCCGTGGCGGGGCCGCGGTCCAAGGTCGCGGGCGAAACGAGGTTGGTTCGCTGGGTGCTCATGTCGTTGGCGCCCGGTTTTCGGGCGCTCGTGCTGGTGGTGCCGCTGGTGGCGGTCTTCGTGGAAGGACTCCGGAAGGGCGCGGAGGTGTACTTCGCCGCGCTGAGGGAGCCGGACGCGCTTTCGGCGCTCAAGCTCCCGGTCATAGCGGCCGGGGTCGCCGTTCCCCTCAACGTCATCCTCGGGATCGCGGCCGCTTGGTCCATTACCAGGTTTCAGTTTCCCGGCCGAAATCTCCTGATCACGCTGATCGATCTGCCGTTCGCAGTCTCGCCGGTCATCTCCGGAATGGTATTTGTCTTGCTGGTTGGAGCGCAGGGCTGGTTCGGGTCGTGGCTTTCCGATCACGACATCAAGATCGTGTTCGCCGTCCCGGGGATTGTGCTCGCAACCACGTTCGTCACCTTCCCGTTCGTAGCCCGCGAGCTGATCCCGCTCATGCAGGAGCAGGGCGCCGACGAGGAGGAGGCCGCCGTGGTGCTCGGCGCCAGCGGGTGGCAGACCTTCCGCCGGATCACCCTCCCCAACATCAAGTGGGGGCTCCTCTACGGCGTGATTCTCTGCAGCGCCCGCGCGATCGGCGAGTTCGGCGCGGTCTCGGTGGTCTCGGGGCATCTCCGGGGCGTCACCAACACGCTGCCCCTTCATGTCGAGATCCTTTATAACGAGTACAATTTCACCGCCGCTTTCGCGGTGGCTTCGGTGCTGACCCTGCTGGCCCTTGCCACGCTCGTCGCGGAGAACGTGGTCGAATGGGCGCGGCGCCGAACCACCACCGAGGCGCCTAACGGCGAGGATGCACCACCATGATCGAGGTCCGCCGTCTTTCGAAGCAATTCGGCACCTTTGCCGCCGTGGACGGCGTCAGTCTCGAGATCCCGAGCAGCGACCTGGTCGCCCTGCTCGGCCCCTCGGGCTCCGGGAAGACGACGCTGCTCCGGATGATCGGCGGGCTCGAAGCCCCCGACCGCGGCACGGTGCTGTTCCACGGCGAGGATGCGACGGACCGCCACGCTCGCGAGCGCCAGGTCGGATTCGTGTTCCAGCACTATGCGCTGTTCCGTCATATGTCGGTGTTCGAGAACATCGCATTCGGCCTCAGGGTGAGGCCCCGCGTGGTTCGTCCGGCGGCCGCGGCGATCAAGGCCAAGGTGACCGACCTCCTCAAGCTGATCCAGTTCGGCGCGCTCGACGCCAAGGTGCGCAAGGAGCTCCGCCGCTGGCTCCGCCGGCTCCACGAAGAGATGCTTGTCACCACGGTGTTCGTGACCCACGACCAGGAGGAGGCGATGGAGGTCGCCGACCGCGTGGTGGTGATGAACGCGGGCCGGATCGAGCAGGTCGGCACCATTTTCCCCGCCCGGCGGAACAGGACCGACAAATGACCCCACCTCTCGCGAAGTGTACGGACCGGCTCGTATTCGATCAGGACGGCCTCAACACCGCGGCGGCGCTTCGACAGACCGCGGCGAATTTCTTGACTCCCACGGATCAGTTCTTCACCCGCAGTCACGCCCCCGTTCCGGCCGTCGATGCCGCAACTTGGCGCCTCGATGTCTCCGGGCTTGTCGGCAAGCGCTTGCGGCTCTCGCTCGACGATCTCGAGTCCAGGCTTCCGCGTCGCGAGCTTGCGGCCACGTTGGTCTGTGCCGGCCTTCGACGCAACGAATTTCTCGCGCTCGGGCCGCTGCCGGGCGAGCTCCCATGGGGCGCGGAGCCGGCGAGCACCGGTCGCTGGGCGGGCGTGTCGCTCCGAGATCTGATCGCGCTGGCGGGCATCGCGGACGGAGCTCGGCATGTGGCGCTGACCGGCCTCGATACTGTGGTCAGGCACGGACGGCAATTCGGATTCGGCGGGTCAATCCCGATCGAGAAGGCGATGAGCCCCGAAGTCCTCCTTGCCTTTGAGCTCAACGGTGAGCCGCTCCGGCCCGAGAACGGCTTTCCCGTACGGCTCGTCGTCCCTGGCTGGGTCGGCGCGCGGAGCGTCAAGTGGCTGGCCGAGATCGTCCTCCAGCGCGAGCCGTCGACCAATTATTTCCAGACCAAGGCGTATCGAGTTGAGCGCACGCCAAACCCGCATGAGCCTCGCGACGTGTCCGGCGGCGAGGCCCTCGGCGAGCTGACGATCAACGCGGCGATTCTTACCCCCGAGCCCGGAGCCCAGCTCGCCGCGGGGAAGGTCCGCCTCGCGGGGTGGGCGATCGGAAATCACGCGAGGCTGATCACCCGGGTCGACGTTTCTACCAATGGGGGGGCCGTGTGGAAGCAGGCGACGGTCGCGCTCCAGAGCGATCGATGGACGTGGGCGTTCTGGCAAGCGGAAGTGACGCTCGAGCCCGGCCGCCACCTACTCACGGTGAGAGCATGGGACGATAGCGGCGCCTGTCAGCCGGCCGATCTCGCTCAGGTGTGGAATGTCAAAGGGTACTTGAACAATGCGTGGCACCGGGTCCCGGTCGAAGCGCGCTGAGACGGCCTTGCCGCCTTGCCGCCTTGCCGCCTACGTTCCCCGAACCCCTCAATCGAGCC
>JBDTOH010000737.1:0-2708 GCA_039933355.1 Gemmatimonadota bacterium
GAGACCCTCGGGGTCGGTCCAGACGGCCGGGCTCAGTACGCCCTCGCCCATACCACCTCTGCCTTCGCGGGCTCGCCGGTCCAGATGCACCGCTCTGGTGCGACCTCGGAGCGGAACTCCGGATCGGGAATCACCCGGATCGTGGCCTTGGTCTGCTCCTTGATCTCCGCCTCGACGGCGGGATCACCGCACCAGCCGGCGTAGACGAAACCACCGCCGCCTTCGATGAAGTCGACGAACTCCTGTTTGCTTTTGGGACCGCGCAGGCTGTTCTTCTCACGCCGCGCCTTCGCCGCGTCGAAGAGCGCGCCCTGCATCGTCTCGATCTCCTGGCTCAGCCGCTCAGCGAGCCCCGCCAGCGGCAGCGATTCCTTCTTGCCGCCGGTCCGGCGCGCCAACATGGCGGTCTGATTGGCCAGGTCGCGAGGCCCGACCTCGAGGCGAAGCGGCACACCGCGGGCCTCCCACTCGTAGTATTTCGCCCCGGGCTTGATTGCGTCGCGCGCGTCGAGATGGCAGCGGATGCCGGCGGCACGCAGAGACTTGATCAGGCTGTCGGCGGCGGTCACGACCTGCGAGCGCTCGTCGTCGGTCTTGTAGATCGGCACAATCACGACCTGGTACTGGGCCAGGCGGGGCGGGCAGACGAGCCCGTTGTCGTCGCTATGCGCCATGATCAGACCGCCGACCATTCGCGTCGACGTCCCCCACGATGTCCCCCAGACGTGGTCGAGACCACCTTCCGCCGTCTGAAAGCTGATATCGAACGCCTTCGCGAAGTTTTGCCCCAGGCTGTGGCTGGTGCCCATCTGGAGCGCCTTGTTGTCCTGCATCAGCGCTTCACAGGCGAAAGTCCGGAGCGCGCCCGCAAACTTCTCGCTGTCGGTCTTCCGCCCGGTGATCACGGGAATCCCGATGTACTCCTCCATGAACCGGCGATAGACGCCTAACATCCTGAGCGTCTCCTCCTCGGCCTCGGCCTCGGTGGCGTGCGCGGTGTGACCCTCCTGCCAGAGGAACTCGGTGGTGCGAAGGAAGAGCCGAGTCCGCAGCTCCCAGCGGACCACGTTGCACCACTGGTTGATCAGAAGCGGGAGGTCGCGATAGCTCTGGATCCACTTCGCGAACATCGAGCCGATGATCGTCTCGGACGTGGGCCGCACCACCAGCGGCTCTTCGAGCTCTTTGCCACCGGCATGCGTGACGACGGCCGTCTCGGGCGCAAAGCCCTCGACATGCTCCGCCTCCTTGGCCAGGAAGCTCTGCGGGATGAAGAGGGGGAAATAGGCGTTCTGGTGGCCGGTCTCCTTGAACATTCCGTCGAGGGCGGCCTGCATCTGCTCCCAGATCGCGAAGCCGTTCGGCCGGATCACCATGCAGCCGCGTACCGGGCTGTAGTCGGCCAGCTCGGCGCGGAGGATCAGCTCGTTGTACCAGGCGCTGAAGTCCTGGGCCCGGGTGGTCAGTGCCTTGGTGTCGCTCATATCGCCTCTAATGGCCGGAGCACCTGGCGCAGGCGCTCGATCAACTCAGTCTCCGGCACGCCGATCTGGCCGCCGGTCGTAAGGTCCTTCACCGCGACTTCACCTCGAGCCCGGTCGTCCGGGCCGACCACCACCACGAGCCGCGCTCCGCGCGAGTCCGCCAGCTTGAGCTGCTTCCCGAGCGGCTGGTCGCTGAGGCTGTACTCGACCCGGTAGCCGGCGTCCCGGAGGACGTGGCCGAGCCGGAGCACGTGAGGCCGGTCCTCGGGCGTCACCGCGCCGAGAAACACTTCGATCCCAACACCGGAAGGCGCCGCCAGGCCGCGGGCCTTGAGCAGCTCGCTCAGGACGACGTCGCCCATGCCGAAGCCTAACGCCGGGAGGTCGACGCCGCCGAGATTCTTGAGGAGGTCGTCGTAACGGCCGCCGCCGCAGATCGCCCGGAAGGTACCCTGTGCGTCGAACAGCTCGAAGACGGTGCCGGTGTAGTAGGCCAGCCCGCGCACGATCGTGAGGTCGAGATCGACGAACCCGCCGAGGCCCATCTCGTCGAGCGCTTCCAGCGTGCGTCGGAGCGGCTCGGCGGCGGCCGTGACCGCCGGGTAGCCTGCGACCGCCGAGGCGAAATCCCCCCACGTCTTGAGGTGCCGATGGGCCTCGATGAACTCGATCGCCGCCGCGGACCCGGTCGCAGCGACCAGCCGCTCCTTCTGGGCAGCGAACTCGCCCCGGCCGAGCTTGTCGATGGCCTGATAGGCGAGCGGGAGGTGCTCGTCGGCCACGCCGAGCGCGCCGAGAAGGGCCTGAAGCAGGCGCCGGTCCGAGACGCGGACTCTGACGTCCTGCGGCCCGAGCCCAAGCTCCTTCATCACGTCGATCCCGAGCGCGATGACCTCCGCGTCTCCGAGCGGTCCGGGCTCGCCGATCAGATCGCAATTGAGCTGAAAGTGCTCGCGCAAACGGCCCCGCTGCTGCCGTTCGTACCGAAACAGCTGCGGGATCGAGAACCACCGGATCGGCTTCTTGAGGCCGTTCGCCTTGAGGGCGACCATCCGGGCGAGTGTGGGCGTCATCTCCGGCCGGAGCGCGACCCGACGGCCGCCCTTATCGGTGAACTCGTAGAGCTGGCCGACGATCTCGTCGCCGCTCTTCTCCGTGTAGAGCTCGAGCACTTCGAGCGGCGGCCCATCGTACTCCTCGAATCCGTAGCGAGCCGCCACCCGG
>JBDTOH010000738.1:0-2701 GCA_039933355.1 Gemmatimonadota bacterium
GACCAGGCACTTCAGGATTTACAAAAGCAAAAACCGTTGATGTTATTATTGACCCTTTGAAAGTTTGTCCCACAGTCCTGAAATAAACTGTATCGAGGGTATTAATGGGATGCGTTGTTTCAAGGGCTGTTCGGTTAGGGTTGACCTCGGTATCAGGCATTGAGACGACGGAGCGTCCCACGTGATCGCCTTTACGAACGTTCGCATCTTCGATGGTGAGTCGGCTGATCCGGCACCCGGGACCGTCGTCGTCGACGGCGACCAGATCGTGTCGGTGGGAGATGCACCGGCCCCGCCGCAGGCCGAAATGATCGATGGCGGCGGGCGAACCTTGATGCCCGGCCTGATCGACGCCCACATCCATGCGTATGCGATCGATGTGAACATTCAGCGGGTTATGGAGGCCCCGCCGACGCTGCTCGCACACTGGGCCGCCCGGGTGCTCGAGAACATGATCGATCGCGGCTTCACCTCGGTGCGCGACACCGGCGGCGCCGACTACGGGCTCTTCCTCGCGATCGAACGCGGGCTCATCAAGGCGCCGCGTCTTTTCTATTGCGAAAAGGCGCTCAGCCAGACCGGCGGCCACGGCGACTTCCGGCACCATCATCACTACGACGGCGACGCCGAGCACCTCGTGGCGTGCGGCTGCGGCGTGGTAAACTTTCTGGCGTACGTCGTCGACGGGGTCGACAAGGTGCGTCAGGCGGTTCGCGAGAACATCCGCCGGGGATCGTCCTTCATCAAGCTGATGGGGTCCGGCGGTGTTGCCTCGCCGAGCGATCCGCTGGACCGGGCTCAGTTCTCCGACGAGGAGATCCGCGCGATCGTGGACGAAGTGAATCGCGCCGGGGTCTATTGCACCGCCCACATCCACCCCGATCACGCGCTCAAGCGCGCGATCATGTTAGGCGTCCATTGCATCGAGCACGGGACCCTGATCGAGCCGGATACCGCGCGGCTGGCGGCGGAGCGGGGGACCTACATCGTGCCCACCCTGGCGGTCATCTCCGCGCTCGCCAACGAGGGCGCCGCCCTCGGCTTCCCGCCCGAGTCGCTCCGGAAGCTCGATATGGTGAAGGACCAGGCGGTCGCCCGGCTCCAGCACATGAAGGACGCCGGGGTGAAGGTCGGCTTCGGCACCGACCTGTTAGGCAAGCTCGAGCGGTACGAGTGCACCGAATTCGCCCTTCGGGCGGCGGTCTTCAGCCCGCTCGAGATCCTGAGGCAGGCCACCTCGATGAACGCCGAGATCGTGGGACAAAAAGGCCGCCTCGGCGTCATTCGCACCGGCGCGCTCGCCGACATCCTGCTCGTCGACGGCGACCCGGTCGCCGACCTCACGCTGCTCGAGCGGGACGGCGCGGCGCTTCCGGTCATCATGAAGGGTGGCCGGTTCCACAAGCGGACCATTTGAGGCGGGTCCGCACGCATCGCTCCTCGCTGGGAGCGGAGCATGCAATCCGCGGTCGGTGCGAGGTCGACGGAGTCGATCCCTCCGCTCCGCTCGGGATGAGAGGCCGGTGGATCAGACGGTCAGTTCGAGGACCGAAGCGACGACGAATCTCCACCGCGGGCTTTCTGGCGGCGCGATTAAATTCCCTCTTCGGCTTGGCCCGCGCAACACCCAACCGCCCCGACGACCAGAAAGGCCGGACCCACGCATGCAAAGACGGGACATGGTGAAGGCCCTCGGCGTCGCGGCCGGCGCCGGATGGATCGGCGTTAGGCCCCAGGCCGACTGGAAGGCCTGGCGGGTGAACGGGGTCCGCGTCAACGGTTTTCTCGAAGGGATGAGCAAGATCGGGCGGACGCCGGAGGGTGGGTACGCCCGGACCGGGTTCAGCGACTTCGACATCGAGGGTCGCCGCTACACAGCCGGGCTCCTCGAGCAGGCCGGCCTCGACGTCGCGGTCGACGCGGCCGGAAACATCATCGGCCGCAGGGCGGGGACCCAGCCGGGCGCGCTCCCGATCCTGTTCGGGTCCCACGTCGACTCGGTGCCTAACGGCGGCAACTACGACGGGCCGGTCGGCTCGCTGTCGGCGATCGAGGTGGCCACGACGCTCAAGGAACGGGGCTACCGGAACCGGCACCCGCTCTGGGTCACGGTGTGGGCGGACGAGGAGAACGGCCTCACCGGAAGCCGGGGATTCCTCGGCGAGATCCCTCCCGCTGAGCTTGCCCGGCCGGGTCGAGACGGCGCGGTGCTCGCGGAGCAAATCAAGCGGGTGGGCGGTCGGCCGGAGGCGATGATCGCGGAGCGGCATGACAAGGGCAGCATGGCCGGATACTTTGAGCTCCACATCGAGCAGGGCGGGAACCTCGATCGCGACGGCATCAATATCGGCGTGGTCGAGGGGATCGTCGGGATTCGCGCGTTCGACGTGACGATCACCGGGTTCGCGAATCATGCGGGAACGACGCCGATGGATCGGCGGCAGAACGCGCTCCTAGCAGCGGCCGAGCTCGTGCTCTCCGTCGATCGGATCGTTCGGGCGGAGCCGGGCAGGCAGGTGGGCACCATCGGACGCCTCGCGGTCAAGCCGGGCGCCCAGAATGTCATCCCGGGTGAGGTCGCCCTCACGGTCGAGCTCAGGGACCTTTCGATGGACAAACTCGATCGGCTGTGGCAGGCCATCCGGGCCGAGACCGACCGAACGATGACGAGGTACAAGACGTCGTGGGCGTTCGTCGAGCG
>JBDTOH010000739.1:0-2684 GCA_039933355.1 Gemmatimonadota bacterium
CTATGTGTCGACTCAAGGCGGGCGCGCGGCGTTCTGGTGGCAACCGGCCGACGGGAGCGGGCCGGCGACCAAGGCGGGCGATGCGCCGCACAATCCCTGGAACATCGACCTCGCACCCGACGGTCACACCGTCGTTTTCAACGCGGTCTACCGCGGATCGTTCAACCTCGAAACCTTCGCGCTCGACTCCACCAAGGCCGAGCGCGAGCTCGCGGCGTCGCCCGCGCTCGAGGCGCTGGGGCGCTTTTCCCCCGACGGACGCGCGGTCGCGTATGCTTCGGACGAATCGGGACGGTTCGAGATCTACGTGCGACCGTTCTCGGAGGAGGGCGGCCGAGTGCAGGTCTCGGTGGAAGGGGGGAACCGGCCGGTGTGGTCGCGCGACGGGACGAGGATCTTCTACCGCGCCAACAACCGGATGATGGCGGCGACGATCGTCCAGAAACCGGTCCTGAGCGTCGGGTCGCGGGAGACGCTGTTCGAAGGAGAGTACGAGCGGGAATTTGACGTGTCGCCGGACGGCCGGCGATTTCTCATGGTAAAGTCCGAATCGTCCGGCATCGGCCTCGTCGTGATCCCGAACTGGCTGACGGAGCTGCGCCAGCTCACCGCGGCCCGGACGGTACCATGAGCGAGGCCGTGTAGGCACTGTTCCATTCAACCAACAAGGGGAGTCATCGTGAACAAGCAGACGCTCGGCCCGGTGTGGGACCAGACCCGTCAGAAGTACGGCGTCTACCTTCGGATCCTCGAGTCGATTCCTGAGGATCGCTATCACAGCCATCCGATTGCGGGCATGAAGTCGCCGGCGGAGCTGGTGGCGCATGTGTCGGGATCGATCGTACTGGGTATCGCGCAAGGCGTCGCGCAGGGCGCGATCACGGCTAATGAGGCCGATGAGGCCAAGACAGCCGCGGCTCTCGCGACCAAAGCCGATGCAATCGCGTTTGCGACGAAATGCTGGGACCAGGCGAACGAAGCCGTGACCACGATCGGCGACGCGCAGCTGAGCGCGATGGTACCGACGCCATGGGACATGACCTTCCCGGGGTGGGTCGGCTTCAATATCCTGAGCGATGAATTCCTTCATCACCGCGGACAGCTTTCCGCATACGCCCGCGTGTGCGGGGCTACGCCGCCGTTCATCTGGGGCTTTGGCGACAACGCGCCGGAGTTCCGGCCGGTGAGCTAGCGCTCGAGCGGCGACGATCGAAGGTCATGAGCGGAGAAGCTCGGGCACGAGAGCGGAGGAGAACCGACATGTCGAAACGATTCATCGTAGCCATGGGGGCGGCCTGCCTGGTGAGTGGGTTTCCGGCACGTTCCGCCTGGGCGGCTCCCACCAATTCAGTCGCGGCCCTGGCGGCGGAGTGCAAGACGCTCACGAGCGTCGACTTCTCGAGCCTGACCGACGCGCCGACTCACCTCATCGACGTCAAGCTCGTCGATGCCGCCGGTGACGTGCCGCTCATTGCCGAGTGCTCGACTATGTGATGCCTAACGTGGGGATCGGAGTCGTGCTGCCGACATCCAACTGGAACGGCAAGCTGCTCCAGGTCGGATGCGGCGGGTACTGTGGCATCGCGCCGGAAGTCTTGCTGGTCGGCTGCAGAGATGCGCTGGCTCGGGGCTATGCGTGCACCGTCTCCGATATGGGTCACTCGTCCACGGGGGCCGACGGCAAGTGGGCGTACAACAACCTCCAGGCGGAGGTCGACTTCGGGTATCGGGCCACCCATGTGGCCGTGGTCGCCGCCAAGGCGATCACCGATGCGTTCTACGCGAAGGCACCCGAGCGGGCCTACTACATGGGGTGCTCGACCGGCGGCCGACAGGGGCTGGTGGAGGCGCAGCGATTTCCGTGGGACTTCGACGGCATCATCTCGGGCTCCGTGAATATCGGGATGGAGGACGAGCTGATGGCCCTGTTGTGGGACGCTCGGGCGCTTCGCGGGGCGGACGGCAAGCTCGTTCTGGCGCCGGACGATCTGCGCCACGTGCATGAGGCAGCGCTCGCCGTGTGTGACATGGACGACGGCCTCAAAGACGGCATCATCAGCAATCCGAGGAGCTGCGCCTTCGACCCCGCCAAGCTCTTGTGCATAGAAGGCGATCGAGGAACTTGCTTGACGGCTCCTCAGGTTGACGCGCTCAAGAAGATCTACGCGGGCCCGCAAACCTCGAAGGGCATCAAAATCTCGACGGGCGGCCCGATGCCCGGCTCGGAGCTCAGCTGGATCGAGTGGTTCTTCCCGAACGCTTACTCGGAGGCCATCTCCCCGTCGAAGGAATCGATGATCGAGATCTTCACGCGCGAGTGGTTCCGGTACCAGGCCTTCATGCCGGACCCCGGCGCGAGCTGGAAGCTGGCGGACTTCGACTTCGACCGCGACTACAAGCGATTCGGGCTCATGGAGTCGTTGCTCAGCAACCAGAATCCCGATCTCCGGAAGTTCAAGGGCGCCGGCGGCAAGCTGATCGTGTACGGGGGCTGGAACGACCCGGATGCCACACCGTTAGGGACGATCGACTACTACGAGACGGCAGTCAACACCATGGGTGGCCGGGCGGCCACGGAGCAGTTCTTTCGGTTCTTCCTCGTCCCGGGCATGGGCCACTGCGGCAGCGGTGACGGTCCGTTCTCCGTCGACTACCTGCGGTACCTCGAAGCGTGGGTCGAGCAG
>JBDTOH010000740.1:0-2670 GCA_039933355.1 Gemmatimonadota bacterium
GCTCGACAACGGTATTGCGCACCTCAAGTTCTTTTCGCTCGCCGGTGAGGCCGCCTCGGAGGCGGTCGCCGCGATCGACGGCCTGGCCGCTCAGCGGATGCGCGGTCTAGTGCTCGATCTCCGCGGCGTCGCCGACGGCTCGTTCGCCAACGGGCTCAGGCTCGCGGATTATTTCCTCCGGGCCGGTAGCACCATCGTGAGCAGCCGCGGGCGCCGCGCCGGCTCGAGCACCAAGTCGGTGGATTCGGTTCCGGAGCCGCATCCCGAGCTTGCCCTCGTGGTGCTCGTGGATCGCGGTACGGCCGGCGCCGCCGAGCTGGTTGCGGGGGCGCTGCAGGATCACGATCGCGCGCTCGTGCTCGGTGAGACGACATTCGGCAGAGGCTCGGTCCAGACCTTGTTCCCGATGCAGGACGGATACTCGTTGCGGCTCTCGACCGCCGTGTGGGTGACGCCGGCCGGTCGGGTGATTCAGCACCTTCCGCCTCGAGAAGACGGCGCCGACACCGACAGTGTGCCTCCGCGCCCCAAATACAAGACCGAGGCGGGCCGGCTCGTTCAAGGCGGAGGCGGCATCGTGCCGGATCATGGAATCCGCCTAACGGGGGCGGACGGCGCCGATCTCGGCCTGGCGACGGCGCGGTCCCTGCTCGAGCGCTCCTCGTCGCCCAAGGCATTGCTCACGCTGGCGCTCCAGCCGTAGCCGTCCGGCGGCCATGTCCCTCCAGCGTGTCGCCATCCTTGGCCCCGGCCGCATGGGTCAAGGGATCGGGCTCGGTCTCTTTCGCGCCGGCTGGATCGTGACGCTGGTCGGCCGGGCGCCGAAAGTCCCCGTGGTTCCCCTTCCCCTCGTGGTCGGGAATGCATCGGGCGTTCTCGATGCCGCCGATCTCATTCTCGTCACAACCCCGGACGACGGCATTCCTGCCGCCGCTGATTCGCTCGCCGCGAGCGGCGCCGTCACCTCCCGCCAGGTCGTTCTCCACTGTTCCGGGCGCCTCGACCGGTCGGCTCTCGCGGTCCTGGAGCCGTCCGGAGCCGCGTTAGGCTCGTTTCATCCGCTCCAGACCGTCGCGGACCCGTTGCGCGCTCCCGACCTCTTGAGGGGCGCCTTCGCGGGTGTCGAGGGCGACGAGGCCGCGGTCGCGATGGCGGGCCTGCTCGCCGGCGCGCTCGGGATGTCCACCGTGGTGCTTCCGACCGGCGGCAAGGCCGGCTATCACGCGGCCGCGGTGATCATCGGCAATTACATCACCGCGCTCGTGGGATTTGGCGAGCGGATCGCCATCGAGGCCGGCATCCCATCCGATCTGGCGACCCGGATCTACTTTCCGTTGCTGGCCGGGGCGGTCAACAACCTGGGCCGGCTCCGGCCCGCGGAAGCCCTGACGGGAGTCGTCCGGCGAGGCGACCTCGCCTCGATCCGCGCCCACCTCGAGACGCTCTCATCCGATCAGGATCGGGTCCTCTACGCGCGGCTCGGGCTCGAGGCGCTTCGGCTGGCGGTCGAGGCGGGGTTGGCGCGGGAGGTGGCTCAGCAGATCCAAGCACTGTTCGAACAAGGCCTGGTCCCGCCGCCGTGATGCCATCCCAACGGTCCTGCTTGGCGCTGCAGTCTACTCGGCAATGATGCGGGTCTCGCCCGACGCCGAGCGGTCGATCCGGTTTGAAAAGAGTGTCGTCCTGGCGATGGTGTGAGTGTTCCTCGACGCAAAGCGGCGGATCCCCTCGCCCGATAAAGCTCTGCCGAGGCGGAAGCCGTTTCCGCCCCCGTCGGAGCGAGTCCATCCGGCTGTAATGGGAAGGTGCCCCACAGGCGAGCAGGTCACGCCATCCTGCGAGGCCGTCCTTGCGCCGCGACTCCTGTTCCCCGGTCCCCGTCCCCCAACCCCCGCTCAGCTCCTGTCGATCACCTTGACGCCCGAAGGCACGTCAAACTTGAACGTCTCCTTCGTGTACGCCACGTTAGGCCTGAGCTTCGAGAGCACGAACGTCCGCCGGGCGTTCCGACCCTCGTCGAACTCGACGCGGTCGCGCAGGCCGTCCTGTTCGTCGAACCAGACGACCGCGCGGGTGAAGTCCGCGTCGGGGGAGTTCGGCACCAGCTCGACGACATGGGCGGGGCGCCCGCCGACCTCGTCGCTCTTGAGTAAACGAAGCTGGTATCGTTCCCGGGGGCGGTCGAGAATCTTCGCCAGGATGTTGACGCCGTAGATCGGATCGGTCGCGAGCGCCATCCGCGTCACCTGCTTCGGCTGGGTGCTCGGCGTGTAGATCCAGACGTACTTCCCGTCCACGACGACCGCTTCGCCGGGCGGATCGCTGAAGCGCATCGCGAAATAGTTCGCGCCGGCCTGGACGACCGTGCCCCGGCTGGTGAGCGTATCGCCGAGGCCCCGGTCCGCGATGGTCTGGACGAAGTCGGCCTGGAGCGAGGTGAGCCCGCGGTAGATCTGTGCCGCCCGGTTCACGATCGGGCCCGGGTCCTGGGGCCCCGCCGGGGCGGCTGCGACGAGCCCGAGGCAACCCACCGCCGCTAATCCTGTCCATAACCCGCCAAAGGCCCGAAGCGTTCTGAGACCGCTGTGGTGGTGCGATCTCATAACGTCCGTCCGATCACGCGTGCGATCCCGTCGAGCTCCTCCATCAACACCGAGAACTGCTCCGGAT
>JBDTOH010000741.1:0-2661 GCA_039933355.1 Gemmatimonadota bacterium
CGAGAGGTTCATGAACAGCCGGGTCGCGTCCTCGCGGCCCACGAGCGACTGCCGTTCCCGATCCCGCGCCTGATCGAGCACCACGCTCGCGTCTGCGGCAATGCGCTCGATCTCCGCGAGCCGGGCTTCCGTCGCGCCCAAGCGCAGGGCCGCGTCCTGCAACTGGCTCTCGGCCAGCGCGATATCCTGCGACAGCGCGACCAGGTCGGCGCGCCGGCGAAGCGGCCCGCTCGGGGCCGAGGCACCGGCGAGGAATACGGCCCCGGTTGCCCGCTTGAGGACGCGGCCGGCGGGGTCGAGCACTTCCGAGCCCGCGAGAAGCGCCCGAACCCACTCGGCCGCCGGACCATCGGCGCGGAGTCGCTCCTCGAGCGGGCTCGGCCCGAATCCGTTGACGTGAGGACCGGGGTTGAGCGGCAGGAGCACCAGCGCACCGGGCTGGCTCTCGTCGTGCCAGGTGTGGATCGCGTTCACCGTCTCCCAGTCGCGCACCAGCACCGCGTGCATCCACTCACCGAGCAGGCGCTCGGCAAGCTCGGCGTCCTCCCGGCTCGTCGTCAGGAAGTCGCTCAGGGGTCCGAGCACCGCGTCGCCGAAGCGCTCCTTGACTGCGAGCAGCGCCTGGGCCGCCGGCGCGAGCCCCACTCGGTCTCGCTCGAGCTCTTCGAGGGCCTGGCGCCGCGATGTGAGCTGGGTGACGGCTTCGTCGGCGAGCCGTCGCTCATTCCGCTCGGCGGCTTCCCGTTCGCGCGTCTCGCCGACCAGGTGCCGAGCCCGCTCGGCGGCGGCGGTGGCCACGAGCGTGTCCCGGCCCCGTTCCATTGCCTCTCGTTCGAAGCCTTGCGCGCGCTCTTCCGCGGACGAGAGATCATTCCCGAGCTCGGCAAATCGAGCATCCTGCTGGGCGACGGCTTCTCGGAGCGATGCCAGCTCACCCTCGAGCGCAAGCCGTTCGCCTTCCAGCGAGCGAAGCTGCTGGGTCCGGGAATGGAGCGCCTCTTCCAGCTTGCGGACCTGATCGCGGTGCTCCTCCCGCCGCTGGCGCACCTGGTCCTCGGCACCGGCCCGCTGGCGCAGCTCGTCCTGGATTCCGGTGTGCTCGGCATCGGCTTCCGCGCGCTCGGCTTGGGCGGTGTCCCGCTCCTGCGCCGCGTGCTCGGTCCGGAGCGCGACCTGCTGCCGCTCTTCTTCATCCCGGGCCCGCCGGGCCTCGGCATTCGCGAGGCGCTCCGCCGCGACCGCGAGGTCGCCGTCGAGCTTGCCTAACGCGAGCTGAACCTGGGCCAGCTCGCGCGCGACGGTCGCGCGGCGCTCTTCGGCCCCGAACCGGTCGCGAGCCGTCTCTTCGTGCCGGGTGCTGGCCGTCTGAAGCGAGTCACGGAGCGCCGGATTCTCGGCGCCGAGGACTTGGTGGCGCTCCTGCATGCCGCTCACCCGCTCGGCTTGCTCGTCGAGCAGGCGCCGGGCGAGCGTGAGCTGAACCGAGAATTTCTCCTCGGTCAGCTTGCCGTGACGCTCGGCCTTGCCCTTCTGGCGCGCCAGGCTGCGGATCTGCGACTGGACCTCACCGATGAGATCCTCGAGCCGCTGGAGATCGACGGCGGTCTCCTCGAGCCGTCGCTCCGTGCTCTGCTTTCGATCGCGGTAGAGGCCGATCCCGGCCGCTTCCTCGAACAGCGAACGCCGCTCGTCGGCCCGGTCCGACAGGAGCAGGTCGATCATCTTGGCTTCGATGACGACGCCGGCATCGCTGCCGAGCCCCGTGCCCCGAAGCAGATCGGTGACATCGCGGAGCCGGACCGGCGCTCGGTTGATGAAGTAGTCGCTTTGACCGGAGCGCGAGAGGCGCCTGGTGATGACGACCTCTTGATACGCGATCGGAAGGTCGCCGTCCGAATTGTCGAGATAGAGGGAGACTTCGGTGATGTTGACGGGCCGCCGAGTGGCCGACCCTTGGAAGATCACATCCTCCATCTTCCCGCCGCGAAGCAGCCGCGCCGATTGCTCACCGAGAACCCAACGGACGGCGTCCGAGACGTTCGATTTGCCGCACCCGTTAGGGCCGACGATCGAGGTGACGCCTTCATCGAAATTGAGAGTGACTGTGTCCGCAAACGACTTGAAGCCGGAGAGCTCCAGCTTGACGAGTTTCATCGGGGACATCCGGTGGAAAGGTACCGTACTTTGCGCGGAGCGCCGCGCTAAAAACGATCCCTCAATCTAGGGGGATGGGTCCGCGCGCACCACCCGCAATCAGCGTTTGATCGGCGGATTCGTGAGGATGAAATACGGCCGGCCGAGCTTGCGACCCACTTCCTCGGCGGCATCGCGGGTCGGGTACGGCCCGACGACGACCCGGTAGCCTTCGTCCGCCGTGCTCGGTGCGAGGACCATTGCGGGGAATCCTCCCGCCTTCAACTGCTTGATCAGCTCGGCGGACCAATCGGCGTTTTGTGAGCTGCTCACCTGGAGATAGAGCGCGGTCGAGTCCGCCTTCACCGTTGACGAATCCTGATCCTGGACCAGCATGCTGTCTTGCGCCAGCGAGGCGGATTCAGCCGCGGCGGTGGCGGCCCTGGCGCGGTCCCGCGGCACCCAGCCGGTCACCAGCCAGAAGTCCGCCGCTGCTCCTGGGATCGTCCCGGTCTTGGTCGCTCGGGT
>JBDTOH010000742.1:0-2659 GCA_039933355.1 Gemmatimonadota bacterium
AGCGATGAAGGCCGATGTCACGGTTGTGGACGGCGCGGTCGTC
Organism: Gemmatimonadota bacterium; assembly: GCA_039933355.1. Classification (GTDB taxonomy): domain Bacteria; phylum Gemmatimonadota; class Gemmatimonadetes; order Gemmatimonadales; family GWC2-71-9; genus SHZU01. The sequence continues at coordinate 44 of JBDTOH010000742.1, forward strand.
TTTCAGCGTTAGCGTAGCCCTCCCCGTTCCGGAGACAGAAAGTTCCTACACACCCCGACCCCGAATATCGCGTTTCAGGCTGGACGTCCGAGTACGGCGCCGAAGCGCCGCTCCTCGCTCCCTATTGGAAGGCGCTGACGAAAGACGACGACAATCAGACCGAGGCCGCGATCCAGCGCTTGGTTGGCTGGCGCGAACGCTGGCGGGTGACGGCAAGCGTCTCGATCAGGCCAAGCTGCATCTGGAACGCAGCCTGATGAGCGCGGGCCGGCTTCTGTGCGCGCCGGCGCCACTTCCCTGCGACGCGGCGCCGATCCCACGTCGCGGCGTAGCACCGACTCAACGCCTTGATGCCGGTTGATTGCGAGGTATGTCCGCCGCCGTGCGCTTCGGCGCCGCGACTGTTCGCTTCACCGCCGAATCGCGGCGGACTGGCGCCATGAGCCGTCGAGTGCATTGGAGGGTGACTGCGATTCGTAGCTCGCGGTGGACATAAGCACCGCCCGGCGCTTCTCTTCACTCTCACCCTTCCCTCTATCGCTGAGCCGTCCATGCGTCCCGTCTTGCATATCCTCCTCGCCTTGAGCGCCGCGATCTCCATCGCGGCCACAGCCCAAACACCTGCGGCACCCGTCACGGCGATCCGTGCGAGCCGAATGCTCGATGTGAAGAGCGGCACCTATGTCGCCAATCCGGTGATTCTGATCCAGCGGGGACGGATCACCGCGGCGGGCCGGGCGTTGCCGTGCCGGACAGCGCTAAAGTGGTCGATCTCGGCAACACGACGCTCCTGCCCGGCTTGATCGACTCCCACACCCACCTGCTCGAGAACTACCAGCCCGGGCTCGGCGGCGACGATCCCAACATGATCATCACCGTCGCCACCATGAGCCCCGCCAAGCGTGCCCTCCTCGGCGCGGCGATGGGGCGTGAGGCGCTCGAGGCCGGCTTCACCACCGTGCGCGACGTCGGCAACTCCGGCTGGAACGGCGACGTGGCGCTCCGCGACGCCATCAACGACGGCTGGGTCGTCGGACCCCGGATCTTCGCATCGACCCGCGCGCTCTCGGCCGCCGGCGGTCAATTCGGACCGGTCCAGGCTGAAGCGCAGCAGCTCGTCGCGCAGGAATACGCGGTGATCAGCGGAGTCGAGGACGCGCGCCGGGCCGTTCGGCAGGCGTTCTACGACGGAGCGGATCTCATCAAGGTGATCGTCAACACCGGCCCGCGGATCGTTTCGGCCGACGAGCTCAAGGTCATCGTGGAGGAGGCCCGCCGGGTCCACAAAACGGTGGCCGCGCACGCCATCGGTGACATGGAGACGCGGATCGCCGCGGAGGCCGGCGTGAGCTCGATCGAGCACGCCTATCGAATCCCTGACGACGTGCTCAAGCTGATGGCCGAGAAGGGGATTTTCCTGGTACCGACGGATTACCCGGGAGAGGTGTACAGCGAGTTTTCGGGCGTCGGCGCCATGACCCCGGAAGTCCGCGAGCGCCGCCTCGCGGGAGGCCGTCAATTCGCGAGCTCGAACCACGAGCGCCTCGCCCGCGCGATCAAATTCGGCGTCAAGATCGCGGCCGGTTCGGACGAGTACTACAACCTGCCCGGCCGGACGCGAGGAGAATCCGCGAAGCTGATCTTCCGCGCCTACCTCGAGTCGGGCATGTCGCCGCTCGAGATCATCCGCGCCGCCACCATCAACGGCGCGACCCTCCTCGGCATGGACAAGCAGTTAGGCAGCCTCGACCCGGGCAAATGGGCCGACCTGATCGCGGTCGAGGGCGACCCGCTGGCCGACATCGCGGCGCTCGACCATGTGAAGTCCGTTTTCAAGGGCGGGGTGGTCGTCAAGTAGGCCGCGAACCGCCCGACTATATTTTGGCGACCTTCCGTCGCCCGGCGGCCCTCCCAACTCTTTCGAGCAACCGCGCCCCTATGTCCATCAAGTCCGACCGCTGGATCCGCCGGATGTCCCAGGAGCACCACATGATCGACCCGTTCGTGGACGGTCAGGTTCGCGAGCCGGACTCCCGCGGACGCAAGGTGATCTCGTACGGGCTCTCGTCCTACGGCTACGACATGCGGGTGGCGCCGGAGTTCAAGATCTTCACGAACGTCCTCTCCGCGATCGTCGACCCCAAGGAGTTCGACCCCAAGAGCTTCGTCGAGTTCGAGGGAGACGTCTGCATCGTGCCGCCGAACAGCTTTGCGCTCGCGCGCTCGGTCGAGTACTTCCGCATACCCCGCAACTGCTTGACCATCTGCGTCGGTAAGTCCACTTACGCTCGATGTGGAATAATTACAAACGTCACACCGTTCGAGCCTGAGTGGGAAGGCTTTGTCACTCTCGAGATCTCCAACACCACGCCGCTCCCCGCCAAGATCTACGCCAACGAGGGCATCTGCCAGGTCCTGTTCTTCGAGGCCGACGACGACGACATCTGCGAGACCAGCTACGGGGACAAGAAGGGTAAGTACCAGGGGCAGATCGGGGTGACGCTCCCTCGCCTCTAGCACCGATGCCGCCCGGATCGACCACGGCCATCTTGATCGAGCGCCACGGGCCTCCCGAGGTGCTTGTGGAGCGACAAGTCCCGCTCCGCAATCCCGGTC
>JBDTOH010000743.1:0-2652 GCA_039933355.1 Gemmatimonadota bacterium
TTCATGATCCGGGCGAAGTCGCCGGAGCTGGGCGGATTCTCGTTCGACGGGTTCGTCGCGCTGGGCCATGACGTCGATTACTTCGAGTGGTCGTCGGCCACGGTCCTCTTCAGCAATCTCGGGCTCACCTACCGCCCGACCGAGAAGCTCCGCTTCGAGGGGAGCGTTCCCCTGCTCGTCCACTACCGCAGGGATGGAAGCCGAGTCGACGGCACGATCGTTCCGCGGCTCAAGGTGGAGTACCAGGTGACGCGGAGCGTGTTCCTCAGGGTCGTCGGCGAGTACGACTCCGAATACCACGACGACCTCCGGGACAACGCCCGCACCAACTATCCGGTCCTGATCAGGGATCCGGGCACCGGGATCTACCGGCGAGACCTCGCGCTCCGCCAGGAGACGAACTCGTTCAACGTGGATTGGCTGTTCTCGTATCACCCGACGCCGGGCACTGTCTTCTTCGCAGGATATGGGTCCAGCCTCGCCGAAGATCAGGCGTTCCGGTTTCGGGGGCTCAAGCGGTTGCGGGACGGGTTCTTCACGAAGTTCAGCTACTTGTTCCGGCTCTGACCGGACCGGAGCGCCACCGAACGATCCTTCGCTCCGGATGACAGATTGCCTTGGAACCCGTTCGCGACGCCGATCTGATTCAGGAAGAGGCCCCCCATGCCCCATAGCGCCAGCCTGATAACCACGGTCGCCGCCGCGCTCGGGCTGGCGCTGGTCCTGGGCTTCGTGGCCGCTCGGCTCAAAATCCCGCCGCTCGTGGGATATCTGGTCGCGGGGATCATCCTCGGTCCGGCCACGCCGGGTTTCATCGCCGATGTCGAGCTCGCGGGTCAGCTGGCCGAGATCGGGGTGATGCTCATGATGTTCGGGGTCGGGCTCCACTTCTCGCTCGATGATCTCCTGGCCGTCCGTCGGATCGCCATCCCCGGCGCAGTGATTCAGATCCTGGTCGCTACCGCGTTCGGAGCGGTTACCGCGAAGTTCTGGGGCTGGAGCCTGGGCGCCGGCCTGGTCTTTGGGCTCGCTCTCTCCGCGGCGAGCACGGTGGTACTTCTGCGCGCGCTCGAAGCCCGGGGACTGCTCAGCTCGGTGAACGGCCGGATCGCGGTCGGCTGGCTCATCGTCGAGGATCTGGTTGTCGTGCTGATCCTCGTCTTACTCCCGGCGATGGCGGGGCTCCTCGGCGGGACCACTGCCGGGGCGGGAGCCGCGGGCACCCCCGTGTGGATCACGCTCGGCGTAGCGCTGGCCAAGGTCGCCGCGTTCGTGGCGCTCATGCTGATCGGCGGGCGGCGGCTGTTGCCCCGGTTGCTCTGGCAGGTCGCCCGGACCGGCTCCCGCGAGCTCTTTACGTTAGGCATCATCGCGACGGCCGTTGGAGTAGCCTTCGCGTCCGCCAAGCTGTTCAACGTCTCGTTCGCGCTCGGCGCGTTCTTCGCCGGGATGATGATGCGCGAGTCGGACTTGAGCCACCGGGCCGCCGAAGAGTCGCTCCCGCTCCGCGACGCCTTCGCCGTGTTGTTCTTTGTCTCGGTCGGCATGCTGTTCGATCCGAGCGTCCTGGTCCGCGAGCCGGTGAGAGTGCTCGTGGTCGTGGGGATCATCATGGTCGCGAACCCGATTACTGCGGGCACGCTGGTGCTTCTGTTCCGCTATCCGCTCAATACCGCGCTGACCGTGGGCGTCGGCCTGGCCCAGATCGGCGAGTTCTCGTTCATTCTCGCGGCCCTCGGCGTAAGCCTGGGCCTCCTGCCGGTGGAAGGCCAGAGTTTGATCCTCGCGGGCGCGCTGATCTCGATCTCGCTCAATTCGCTCCTGTTCGCCACGATTGAGCCGATCCAGAGCTGGATTCGGTCGCGGTCGAGCCTGGCCCGCGCGCTCGAGCGGAGCGACGACCCGCTGGCCGAGCTGCCGACGACGGTGGACCAGTCGTCGCTGACCGGGCATGTGCTGCTGGTAGGGTATGGCCGGGTCGGCCGGCGGATCGCGGAGGCACTCGACGCGCGCCGGATCCCCTACGTCGTGGCAGAGCAGAATCGCGATTTGGTAGAGGGCCTCCGCGAGCGAAACATCCCGGCGGTCTCCGGAGACGCGTCCGAGGCGGCGGTGCTCATCCAGGCGCACGTCGCCCGGGCGCGCGTGATGGTCATCGCGACGCCGACCACGCTCGAGATGCGCAAGATGGTTCAGATCGCCCGAGCTCTCAATCCGAAGATCGAGACGCTGCTGCGGACCCATAGCGACGAGGAGTCGGCGCTACTGGAGAAGGAGAACCTCGGGAAGGTCTTCATGGGAGAGCACGAGCTCGCCGGCGCGATGACGCACTACATCCTGGACCGCATGGGGGTCACGACTGAGCCGGTGCACTGACGGTCTCCCGCTTGCCCTCTCAGCCGGCCGGCGGAACTAGCGTGACGCCGATCGCTTTCTCTTGGGCCGGTCCAGCGGCGGGGCGGCCTCGGCGGTCATCCGGTCGATCCGGATCATCTCACCCATCGACCATGCCTGGAACGGACATCCGCCCGGCGTAAACGGGGGCTCGGCATCGGCGACCTCGGACACGTGACCAAGCCCTGCTTGGCCGAGGTGTGCGATGAGCGGCTCGAGAAAGCCGCGCCGCGCCAGGGCCCGTCGCTCCGGCGTGTC
>JBDTOH010000744.1:0-2646 GCA_039933355.1 Gemmatimonadota bacterium
ATCTCGCGCTGGACTGGTCGCGCCGGAGCCGAGAGGCCGGCGAGCATCATGAGGTGCTGCAATCGGCCGCGACCGGTAGAGAGGTCGAGCTCCACTGGCGCTTGCTGCATCCTCAATCGGGCTACTCCGCGGGCGCGATGGAGCCGTGGGAGACCGCCCGCCGGCGCACCGATGCAGGAATCTCGCATCTCGCGCTCGACCCTGCGGTCGAGTCGGTCTTCCTCGCGGTCCACGCCGCGCATCACTTCGGGTTCCGGCTTCACTGGCTGGCGGACGTGGCCGCGCTCTCTGTTAGGCTCGAGCCGGAGACGTGGGAACGCGCGGTGGACCTGGCCGGGCGATGGCGGGTCCGCCGGGCGCTGCTCACCGCCGTCGAGGCGGCGGGACTCACATTCGATGTGCCGCTGCCTGCGGCGCTCGGGCGGGCCGTGCGGAAAGCGGCCTCGCACCGGACCGCCGCCTGGATGGCTGCCCGGCTCCGGGCCGGGACACTCAAGGACCCTCCGCAGCTCGAAGCGTGGCCCCGCCGCTACTTGATGCTCGATAGTTGGCGATCTCGGCTCCGAGTGACCGGCACGCTCGCGTTCGCGCCGACGCAGGAGGACCGCGATCTCGCGGGCCTCCCCGCCTGGGCCGACCCGCTGACGGCCGTGCTACGGCCGGTGTTCATCGTAAAGCGCGCGTTGACCCGCCCGAAGATTCGAACCGACCGAAGCGCCTGGCAGCACGGCGACCGAGCGGACTAGGCGTTTGATCGACTCTCGCTGGTCGCCATTGTTTCGACCGGTTGGAGGACGAGAATGAACGAGCCTCTGATCAATGAGGGGGTGCCGTGTTTCGCGGTCCAACGAATCGAGGAACGGCGATGGCGCTGACCTCGCGTGCTCTTTCATCGGTCAGTCGGACCGAGCCCCAAATCTAGGCCGCGTAGTCCGAGCGCCGCGGCGTAGATCCCTCGCTCCCCTCAGGATGACAGATCGCGGGACGCCTTGCGCCTTGCCGCTCGCGGCCGATCTCACCGTCCATCGTTAGGCCAGCCCATTTCCCTCCCGAGCATCTCCTCAATCGCGGCGACGTCGGAGGCCAGGCTCGAGCGGAGACTGCGCGCCTCGGGCGTGCGGAGCAGCTTATGGCAGCTCACTGGCCACCGGAGTGATTCCTCGCGCGGTAGCTCGGGCGCCGGGAGCGGCTCGAGGCCGAGAAACGTCCGGAGCTCCTTCCAGGCTTCCGCGGGGTCCGCCACCAGCTCTTCGTAGACCAGGACCATCATCTGGCCGGCGGGGAAGTGCGAGTACCACGGCGCAAGCTGCTGATGATACCGGCCGCCGAGCGCGTACGCGTAGTGCGCGTGGGCAAAGCTTACGGCGGTTTCATCAGCGGCAAGTCGCTGTTCCGCATTTCCGAGACGGGTCGATTCGGCTCCGAGGGCTTCGCCGAACGGGAGTGCCTCTGCGCCCATGCGCCATTCGTTGAGCCAATGGGAGAATGCCCGTGTCACCGGGTCGCGGAGGACCACGACGATCTGCGCATCCGGAACCGCTCGATGAGCGCGGCGGGCGACGTCCGGGTGCAGCAGGTAGTACGGCGAACGGTCGAGGACAATCCGAGGGTCCACGCTTTCCTCCCCGGTCTTTTGCGCGAGCGCGTCCATGAAGCCGGCGCGGTCCAGCGGCCACCGGTTCGCAAGCGGGTTTAGGATGTTGTCAGGTGCCTGGGCGACGCCGGCATCAGTAGCGAGCCATTCCGCGAGTGAGCGAGTGGCGGCCCGCTGCGCGCCGATAATCAGCACCGGCTTGGCGCTTAAAGGAGGGAAACGCCGCGACGCCTTTGTTGGTGGTCCGCTGGAGGGAGAAGGAATGGGTATCGAGGCAACACCGGTCGACTCAGGGTAGCCGAAGCGCGCCAACGTCGGGGCGAGCCGGGCCAACTGCTCCGGGGTGAGCTGCCGCTCTGCATGTCGCCACGCCCCGCCCCGGGCAAAGTCGATGGGGCCCTCCGTCTCGTGCTTCCAGTGATCTTCCCACCGGCGGAATGTCGGCGAGTGACCGGCCTCGAGCTGGGTTTGCTCGAATGCCTGGCCATACCACGCCATGAGCGACGACAGGATCCGCTCGGGATCAGCGACCAGTTCTTCGAATCGCACCAGGCGGACCCGGTCGGGGAATTCGGCCAGCCATCGTTCGGCCAGCTCGGCGTAGTGGATCCAGGCGGCGACGCAGTCTTTCTGACCCGCGTTGGCCCAAGCCGCGTGGCGGTGCGACTCGACAACGGCGCGCCCGTCTCGGAGGATCATCGTCACTTTAGCGCGGGGGATTGCGGTGAGGATGCGGTCCACCGCCTCCATGTGCTGCGGCGTTTTCTCTCCCCCGACGGGCTTTCCCGAGCGCTCGGCCCAGAGCTCGAGCAGGGTGAGGAGCAGGTGCTCCGGTGTACAGGCGTGCTGCCTCAGGCGCTCGAGCACGGTCAGTGGATCGAGCTCGAGATCTCGCAGGCGGTACCAAGACCGATTCCATTCGGCGAGCAGCAGATGCTCGTGCGAGCCGGCAGGCTGCCCTCCGCGTCGGTCTCCGGCCACCACTCTCAGGAGGTGAGTCTCCGGCAGCATCGCGATCTGGGAGTGGCGGTCGAGCAGCACAGTCAGCAGGG
>JBDTOH010000745.1:0-2623 GCA_039933355.1 Gemmatimonadota bacterium
GAGCTGCGCGCGCGCCAGCTCCGCCTCGAGCGTCGCGCTCCGTCCCGCCAACTCCGCCGCGCTCAAACGCTCGGCGGCATACAGCCGGCGGAAGTTGAGCGCGTTATAGACGCCGACGACGACCCAGTAAAAGAACACACACATGAAGACGCCCCAGACGAGCGACGAGCTTCGGCGGACCATCCAGATCCAGGCCTGACCCGCGGGGACCGTGCCGGCGAGCACCAACAGCACCAGATGAAGGCCGAACGCCACGACCGCCTGCGCCGGCGCCAACGCGGCGGCAATCGCCGCATGCGCGAGGACCGGCCGGCGCACCGGCTTCACGTCGAGAGGCCAGCGACGAGCGGCGGCCAGGATGAGAGGGGTGAGCAGTGCCCAGACGATCCAGTACGCGAGTTCCTGAAGCACGTCCCACTCGAGGCTGAGCGGCCGGCCGCCGGCGAGCGCCATGAACACGGTCTGCGCCGTGAAGAACGTGCCGACGACGAGCGACAGTGCGACGATTTGCGAGGTGCGAATGCCGCCGGGTGCTTCCATGGGCGAATCATTGGGCTTGCCCATGGCATTTGCAACCCCGCACCGAGGGTGCCGCGCGGCGGGGACCGGTCGTCACGCAAAAAGGCCCGCTCGTCATCGGTTGGCGTGCGGTCACGGACTCATCGTTGCTGGCGACCGGAGGCCGCGATTGCTTGCGTCCTCACTCTTGTCGCGGAGCATTGCCATGCGTCACCTATCGCTCGCACTATCCGGGCTCGTCGCCGTTACGACCAGTTTGCTGACGGTACTTCCCACGAGCTCGAGTCCCGCACCAGCAGCCGCAGCCCCCAAGCTTCGTCTCGAGGAATACGGCGCCGACTCGACTGCCTTCGATGTCGTCGCGACGCTGATCGCGGGTCCGACGGAGGCCGTGCTCTGGGATGCGCAGTACCACGTCGCGGACGCCCGGCGCGCCGCCGACCGGATCGCCGCGACCGGAAGGCACCTGAAGGCGATCGTCCTTTCCCACCCGGATCACGATCACTACATGGGCGCCGCGGTCATCGTCGAACGGTTCCCCGGAACACCGGTCTACATGACCGCCGCCGCGCTCGAGGAGTTCAAGCACTCGGCCGTCCAGCAATGGCGCGGCGAGAAGGCCCGCCGCCCGGCCGAGACGGCCGACAGCTTGGTCACCCCGCAGGCGCTGCCGTCGAATCACCTAACGGTGGACGGTGAAGCCGTGGAGATCGTGCCGGACCTGACCGGTGACGTCCTCACGCCGACTAACAGCTTTATCTGGATTCCGTCGCTGCGGACCGTGCTCGCCGGCGACATCGCGTTCAACGGTGTGCACCCGTGGCTGGGAAGCTCGACCGAGGCATCGCGGACCGCCTGGAAGGCCTCGCTCAAGCGGATCGCTGACCTGCATCCGGTGGCCGTCGTCGCGGGGCACAAGAAAGACATCTCGGCGCCCGATTCGCCGGATGTCCTCACGTTCATGGATCAATACCTGACCGACTTCGACGCTACGAGGAAGGCGTCGGCGGACGGCAAGGCGCTGTTCGCCGCGATGCAGCAGAAGTATCCGCAGCTCGCGGTGCCGGGGCTGCTCGGTTACGCCTCGCAGATGGCATTCAAGCAGTGACCGGATTCGGCAGGCGAGCGGCATGAGGGTGGCTGCGGGCGGCCCAACCGTCATCGTGGGTGAAGGGAGGATGATCGCGACCGACATCGGTTAATATCCAAGCGTCCCGATTCAAACCGTGGCGCATCTCCCAGGAACCGTGATCCCATGCGCTCCTCCCTCCGACCGTGGCGGCGCGCCGCAACACTGGCGGCGCTCGCCACCTTGCCCTGGCGGCTCTCGGCGCAGGCGCCCTCCGTCCCGCCCGATCCCCGCTTCAAGGTCGACATCCTCCTCATCGTGGCGCATCCGGATGATGAAAGCGCCGTCAGCAGCTATCTGGCTCAGGCGATCTTCGACCAGGGCAAACGAGTCGCGGTCGTGTACGGGACCCGCGGCGACGGCGGCGGGAACACGGCGGGGCCGGAGCAGGCAGCCGCGTTAGGCGCGGTCCGGGAGATCGAGGCGCGCCAGGCGCTCGCCACTCTCGGCATCGACCGCGTCTGGTTTCTCGACGGACGAGACACGCCGAGCCAGGACGTGCTCCAGTCGCTGGAGACTTGGCATCATGGGGCGGCGCTCGAGCAAGCGGTTCGGCTGGTGAGACTGACGCGGCCCGACGTGGTCATGACGTGGCTGCCGCAGTTCGTTATCGGCGAGAACCACGGGGATCATCAGGCCGCGGGCGTCATCGCCACGGAGGCGTTCGACCTGGCCGGCGATCCGACCGCATTTCCGTCGCAGGTGGCGCCGGCCCGGAACCGGACCAGCATCGGCAACCTTACGGAGGGGCTGACGGCCTGGCAACCGAAGAAGCTCTACTACTTCTCCGATCGCGCCGACGTGACCGCGTTCCGGAGCCACGGTCCCGCGTACCCGAGCACCACGCTTTCATCCTCGAAGAAGGTGCCGTACTACCAGCTCACGGCGCGGCTCCTCGCGTATCACCGAACTCAAGGCGAGGAGGCCAGGATAGCGGACGACGCGGTGAAGAGCGGCGATTACAACGGGTTCCTC
>JBDTOH010000746.1:0-2614 GCA_039933355.1 Gemmatimonadota bacterium
GGGAGCCCGCCCATGCCGTCGCCGAGCTGCGGCGGCACGGCAAGTACCGAGTCGAGGTGGCGAGCCTCTCCGGGGATCGGTTCAGTCGATGGGTGGGATTACGGTCCAGCCGACTCGGGCGCTCGCGGCCGTGGATCCCGACGACGTCGCCGTCTTCATCGTTCCGGGCGGGGATCGCTGGGAGCAGGAGCCCGTCGAGCCGGAGCTCAAGGCGCTGCTCGAGGTACTCGACCACCCTGAGCAATCTTCGCCGCGGCGAATCAACGCCGAGCCGCTCCATCGCTCCGTTAGGCGCGGGGAGGGAGAATTGCGGCGAGACGATCCGCGAGCTCGGCGGCGGCCGCTGGGTCCGCCCGTCCCGGCCCGCGGAGCCGGTCGACATCCGCCCAGGTGAAGTATCCCGGCGGCACCAAGGCGCCGAGGTCCTTCGATTTCCGGGCGCCCGAAGGCGGGGGATCCGGGTCGGGCTTGATGAATTCGAGCGCCATCGAGCTCACCAGTCCCAGCATCGGGTCGGCGGACGGCCCCTCCAACGTCGCGTACCTAACGGTGAGCAGGCGGCGGGAGCCGTCGCTCCGGGTCACGGTAAATGCCACAAGGGGATCGGTCTGGTCTCGGTCGCACGTCACCACCACCTGGCTTCCCGGAAACGCGATGTGCATCGCCGCTTCGGCCTCGGTGAGGAGACGATCGTAGGGGTGTTCAGGCATGGGGCCAGGACAGTGCGGCGTCCGCCCAGCGAGCGGCGAGCGCGGCCGCGAGGTCGAACCGTTCCTTCTTCATCACGACACCTTGGCGAGGCGTTTGCTCCGACCCTTCGAGCATAGTCGCTATCGGGACTGAGCGCGAGGGCAGTGACGCCCGGCAGGACCACGCCCGAGGGGGCGCCGCTCGAGCGGAGCCGTGCCGCTCCCACGTGCGTCGGAACGCAGCTGGCAGGGTCGGGTAACGTCGCGGCCCGTGCCCGACCGACGAACCCAGCCCGAACGGCCACCTCTCATCGCGGGGCTACCGCTCTCAGCGGGTCAATGGCGCGCGCGCGCGCAATGTCCCGATGTTCGATCCCCTCGGCGCGGACCAGTCACGGGCATCACCATGCAAGTATAGACGCGCCGGGATGTGAGCTATGACACCGCACCAACGACGGCGGTCCGGCGACGCCCGTCACAAGAGCCGGCCCTGCGCGTCTTTTTCCGATCGAGGCACGGAGAGCACCAGGCGGATTCCGACGTGTAGATTATTCTGGACCGTTACTCAAAGGGGGGGACTGGATGCGTCATGCTGCAACGGATACGGATGTCCTGATTGTCGGCGCTGGGCCGGTTGGGCTGTTTCTGGCGAACGAATGCGCGCGCCGAGGACTCCGATGGAGGATTGTCGAAGCGCGGTCGTCACAGTCGGAGCAGTCCAAGGCGCTCGCGATCTTTCCGCGAACGCTCGAGATCTTCGACATGGCGGGTATCGTCGCCCCGTTCCTCGAAGCGGCCAACCGGGTCACTTCAGTCGCAGTCATCTCGCACGGACGGAAACTCGCCCACATGCCGTTCGCGCCTGAGGAGACCCCGTATCCGTTCATCGCGATGGTTCCGCAGAACGTGACCGAAGCGCTGCTCGCCGCCGAGTTGCAGCGTAAGGGTGGGGTCGTAGAGTACGACACCACGTTCGTTACGGGGGATCAGCAAGACGATCATGTGCATGTCACGCTGAACCGCAAAGGGGAGGCAACGGAGCTACGAGCGTCGTTCGTCGTCGGCTGCGATGGCGCCCACAGCGCCGTTCGGCATCTTCTGAACCTCCCGTTCGAGGGAGCGGCATATGACGAGTCGTTCATGCTGGCCGATATCGAGACGAACGCCGCGCTCCCTGCAGACGAGCTGCAGCTCTGCCCAAGTGAGTTTGGACCGGTCGCGATCTTTCCGATGAGCGCCTCCCGGCGGCGAATCGTGGCGACCATCGAGCACCCGGAAGGAGAGGCGCCGTCGCTCGACGTCGTGCGGAGAATACTCGAGCAACGGGCGCCGGCCGGAATCGAGGCGCGCTCGCTCTGGTGGAGCAGCTATTTCCGGATTCATCACCGTCACGTTGGCGACCTCCGCAAGGGACGGATGTTCATCGCCGGGGACGCGGCCCATATTCATAGCCCGTTCGGCGGGCAGGGGATGAACACGGGACTGCACGATGTCTGGAACCTCGCCTGGAAGCTCGACCTGTTCCTCCATGGTCGCGGCAACGAGCAGCTGCTCGAGAGCTACAGCGTCGAGCGCCTTCCCGTGATCAAGCAGGTCATCGAGACCACCCACTTCCTCACGAAAGCAATGGGAACGCCGAGCCGCTTCGTCCAGGCTCTCCGCGATACGGTCATCCCTATTGGTGTCTCGTCTGGCTCCGTTCCAGCACGCCTTCGTGCAGAGGCTTTCCGAGCTGGGCATCGCCTATCGTGGAAGCCCGATCGTCGAGGGCCCTGGAACGCGCTACTGGGACGATTCGCTGGCGGCGGCACCGGCATTCTCCGCCGGTTCCTGCTCGTGCTGGAGAGTGGCGCAGGATCATCGATCGGAGAGGCCGCGGAGAAGCTCGCCGAATCCGTTGACGACCTCGTCGAGCTGCGTCCAGG
>JBDTOH010000747.1:0-2612 GCA_039933355.1 Gemmatimonadota bacterium
TAGTTGGTCGCATAGAAGTAGTCCCGCTGAATTCGCCAGGCCTCGTCGAAGATCTGCGCCCATTCGGCCCGGGGCTCGATCCGGATCTTGACCTCGGCCATGTTGAGCTGTCCCTCGCCCGCCTTGGGCGCCGCCGTGGCGGTGACGAACCAGGCGGGCCCCGAGCGATACACCAGCTTCTTCCCGTCATCCGTGAGGGCGAAGCTCTCCGCATCCGGAATCACCACCTCATCCTTCTTCTTGGCCGCGTCATAGCGCCGGATCACGCCCTTGCCGTCCGTTAGGCGCAGGTAGTACACCTGCCCGGCCTCCCCCGCCCCCAGCTGTAAGAGCTCGGCCTGAGCGATCGGAAACGCCACGACCCGCTGGCTGATTCGATCGAAGTCGATCACCGTCGGCGCCGGCTTCGTATCGTCCTTTTTGGCGCTGTCCGCCGCGGCGGCCGCCACCTTCTCCTCGTCGCTCTCGGGCGCGAACGGATTCGGCGCCTTCTTGCTGAGCGCGATGGCATAGATCCCGCGGGTCCGCCGGAGTCCCGCGCTGCTCTGCGAGAACCAGTCGAGCGCCGGCCCCGCGTCGGTCGAGGCGAGCACGTAGAGATATCGCCCGCTCTTGTCGAACACCGGCTGATCCACCTCGCTCAACCCGTCGGTCACCGGCGTGGACCGGCTATTCTCCACGTCATACATCGACACGGCGCGCACCAGCGGCTGCTCGCTCGCGATGTAGGCCAACCACTTCGAATCCGGCGACCAGCTATACGAGAGCCCAACGAGCGGGCTGTAGATCCGATTCGCCCCGACCCGCCGGCTCTTCCCGGTCGCCACGTCCAATACATAGATCGTCTGCGAGTTGTCCCAATACGCGATCCGCTTCCCATCGGGCGACCAGTCGAGCCCGAAGTAGAACCCGGCACCGCCCAGGTCGATCACCCGGTGCGCGCCTTTCCCGTCCTGGGGCGCGATGTGGAGCTTGTACTCGCCGCCCTGATCCGACACGAACGCGATCTGAGTCCCGTCGGGGCTCCAGGCCGGCGAGCGCTCGTGCACGCCCGGCGAGTTGGTGAGATTCCGCGCATCGCCCTTCTCGACCGGCACGGTGACGATCTCGCCGCGCGTCTCGACCGCCACCCGCGCTCCCGTCGGCGAGAGCGACCCGTTCCGCACGAAGTCCGCGCCCTTCACCCACCGGGGCCTCGTCTCCCGGAGATCCGCGGCGACGCCAATAGTTAGGCGCCTGCCGGTCGTGTTCCCCGACACCGCATCGAGCAGATAGAGCCACCCGCCCTGCTCGTAGATGATCTTCCCCCCGCCGGCCGATGCGTTCATCACCGGGAAGTCGGCGTGATTGGTCGCTCGGCTCAACTGCTTGGTCCGCCGGTCGTACCGGTAGAGGTTGAACTCCCCGTCCCGGTCGGAGCGGAACCATACGACGTTAGGCTCGACCCACATCGCGTCCACGTCGTTGGACCGCCCGGCCGGCTGCGGAATCTTCTCGACCTCCCAAGTCCCGGTGTCGATGAGCCAGATCTCGGACGCCTGCCCGCCGCGGTAGCCTTTCCACTGCTCGAACGCCCGCCCGATCGGGTTGTACGCGATCGATTTCCCATCCGGCGAGTAGGTCCCCTCGACCGCATTCGGAATGGCGAGCCGAGTCTCGGGCCCGCCCTCGACGGCGACGGTATAGAACTGCGCATACCGATCGGAGTAGTCGGCTCGGCCGGAGATGAAGAGGATCCGGGTGCCGTCGGGCGTGAACGCCTGCGGAATGTCGGGCCCCGGATGCCAAGTCAACCGGCGAGGCTCGCCGCCGGCCGCGGGCACGAGGTAGACGTCGCGGTTCCCGTCGTAGTTGCCCGAGAATGCGATCCACTTCCCGTCCGGCGAGAACACCGGGTTGGTCTCATCCCCCTCGGCGGTGGTGAGCCGCCGGACGTCGGACCCGTCGAGCTTCGCGGTCCAGAGGTCCCCCGCGTAGGTGAAAACGATCTCGGTGGCGCTGACGGCGGGCTCGGAGAGGAGCCGAGTGTCGGTGGTGCTGAGTTGGGCGTGGGCTGAGACGGGGGCCAAGCCGGCAAGAAGCAGCGCGGCGAGCGTGAGTGGACCGAATTGGAGCTGGTGGGGCATAGGCTGGTAGTCGCAGGGAAGGGAATGGTGAATTCTACGTTGGTTGCTGCGGTACGGGGGAATGGAGGGGTTGGTTTCGCCCCTCCCCAAGCTTCATGGAACCGGCGTGGCGCGCGTCAGCTGCTTCACCAGCTGATAGAGGAACGCGTGCCCTTCGTAGAAGGATTGCACCCGAATCCGCTCATCGCGGCCGTGGAAGCGAATGTTGTCGCGATCGAAGAAGAATCCCTGCACGCCGTACGTCGGAATCCCGGCGGACCGGAGGCGCCCGTCCGTCGCGCCCATCAGCATCATCGGAATCGTGACGACGCCGGGCCACATCGCGCTGGTGATCTCGGTGACGGCGTTCATCACGTCCGGCCGGAACGGCGAGGCCGGCCCGCGGCCCAGATCGTTGACCCGGCTGATCTGCACCGCCGTGTCCGCGACGACGACCCCGTTGAACGGGCCGCCGCCTTCTTCGTCGGCGGTCAGCGCAACGATGAT
>JBDTOH010000748.1:0-2610 GCA_039933355.1 Gemmatimonadota bacterium
GCATCGATGAGACGGGGGCGGGTGTCGCGCGGGTCGATCACGTCGTCGATGAAGCCGCGGGCGGCGGCTTTGTAGGGATTAGCGAACGCGGCCGTGTACTCCTCGATCCGGCGCTGCATCTCTGCGTGCGGGTCCGCTGCCTTGGCGATCTCCTCTTTGAACAGGATCTCGACCGCCCCTTTGGGACCCATCACCGCGATCTCCGCTGAGGGCCACGCGAAGTTGAAGTCGCCGCGGATGTGCTTCGAGCTCATGACGTCGTAGGCGCCGCCGTACGCCTTCCGGGTGATGACGGTGAGCTTGGGCACCGTCGCCTCGCAGAACGCATACAGAAGCTTGGCACCGTGACGGATGATTCCTCCGTGTTCTTGCGTCACGCCGGGGAGAAACCCCGGCACGTCGACGAAGGTGACGATCGGAATGTTGAACGCGTCACAAAACCGGACGAACCGCGCGGCTTTGGTCGAGCTGCTGATGTCGAGGACGCCGGCGAGGATGGCGGGCTGATTGGCGACCACGCCGACCGAGCGCCCGCCTAACCGCGCGAACCCGGTCAGAATGTTGCCCGCGAAGCCTTCCATGATCTCGTAGAACTGACCGTGATCGACGACCGCCCGGATCACCTCGTGCATGTCGTAGGGGCTCGCAGGCGACTCGGGAATCACCGCGAGCAGCGATTCGTCGCGGCGGTCGTCCGGATCGTCCGAGGTCTGCGAGGGCGGCTCGTCCAGGTTGTTCGATGGTAGGAACGTGACCAGCTCGCGAATGCCGGCCAGGCACTCGGGTTCGGAAGAGGAGACTCGGTGGGCGATCCCGGAGATCTCGCCGTGCACGTCGGCACCGCCCAACCCCTCGAAGCTCACCTCTTCGTGGGTCACCGTCTTCACGACATTGGGCCCGGTGACGAACATGTAGCTCACCCCGCGCACCATGAAGATGAAATCGGTGATCGCGGGGCTGTAGACGGCGCCTCCGGCGCACGGTCCGAGGATGGCCGAGATCTGGGGGACGACGCCCGAGGCGAGCGTGTTGCGGAGGAAGATGTCGGCGTAACCACCTAACGATGCGACGCCCTCCTGGATCCGGGCGCCCCCGGAATCGTTGAGCCCGATCACGGGCGCGCCGTTCCGCACGGCAAGGTCCATCACCTTGCAGATCTTCTGGGCGAACGTCTCGGACAGGGATCCACCGAACACGGTGAAGTCCTGCGAGAAGACATAGACCAAGCGACCGTCGATTCGGCCGTACCCGGTGACGACCCCGTCGCCCAGCACCTGCTGCTCGGCGAGCCCGAACTCGGTCGACCGATGGACCACGAAACGGTCGAGCTCGACGAAGCTGCCCTCGTCGAGCAGGAGGTCGAGGCGCTCGCGCGCGGTGAGCTTGCCTTTTTTATGCTGGCCGGCGATCCGGCTCGCGCCGCCGCCTTGCTCCGCGAGGGCCTGGCGGTGACGCAGATCGTCGAGCAGTTGGCGTGGGTTGGGCATGGCGGGAGAAGATAACGAGGGGACGGGGGACAGGGGACGGGGCCGCCGACGATGGCCGGGAGCGGGGTCAGCCCCTGGTGGTACCCAGTGCCGGCCGATGACGAGTGCGCGGAGCCCGATCGGGGCTGCTCGATACCTGCCTAACGGAACGCCGCAGCGGCCCGCGTCACCGGGGCGGTCAGCGCGCGCACCTCCGGATACGGCCGATCCCCCTTGATTGCCCGCCACAGCACCCGGTTGAACAGCCGATCGTCCGCCAGATCCTCGACCCGGAAGTCGAGCCGCCTCGATTCCCGCGCGCCGAGCCCGGTCCGGGGATTCCGCTCGTCGAGCGAGACTGCGGGTGTGAGCGGGGCATAGATCGCGAGGTCCGGTGCGGACGCGAAGATGCCGCGGAGGGGACGGCCGAATCGGTCGAACTGCGAGAGGTGATCGAGGCTCAGGATCTCTTCGATGGTCGCGAGCACGTCCGTTCGGCCGGCGCCGATCCGGAATCTCCATATCGAAGCCGGGGAAGACCGAATCGGTGTGGCTCGCGAGGAACGGCTTGAGGCCCCGGTACGCCGGCGGCAGCTTGGCGCGCGCTTCCTTGGTCGCGAACTCGCCGTAGTTACGGAACGTGATTCCCTTCCGCCGCGCGAGATCCCAGAGGTAGCCGTTCGCGGGCTCCGCCGCATCGTCGTCGGGATCCGGCTTGCGGCCCCGGTTTTCGCCCTCGTAGTCGTAGCTCCTTCCCCGACCCGAGTAGTTCTGTTGCTCGGTCTTCGTGACGTAATCGGTGACGTACGCGCCCATACTCCAGTTGTGCCCGTCCGCGCTCACCTCGGCGTTCACCAGGAAGCGGTCGAAGATCCCGAACCGCTCAGCCAGCGCGTGGTGGTTGGGGGAGACCGCTCGCGGGAAAAACACGAGCGAAGTGTCACCGTCTCCCTCTGGAAGATCCCCCAGCATCTGGTCGTACGTCCGGTTTTCTTTGAGGATGTAGATCACATGCTCGAACGGTGGATAGGCCGCGCGGGCGGTGTCGGGACTCCAGTGATTCGCGCGGGCGACCCGAGTCGACATCGCAGCGAAGCGCTCGGGCGTGAGACCGGCGAGCGGAATCACCGAGAGAGTTCCGCTC
>JBDTOH010000749.1:0-2610 GCA_039933355.1 Gemmatimonadota bacterium
GGCTATCAGCTGGCGTCGATCACGGCCGGTGGGCCGGCGCCGATCCTGGCGGTCATCCTGTATCGTCAATTCGGGACGTCGATGGCCGTGGCGGCGTATGTGTCGGTCTGCGCGGTGATCAGCCTGGTTTGCGTTTACGTGCTGAAGGACCAAACCGGAGCGCTCGATCACCAGTAGACGATCCGCTGTTGGCGTTCCGAGGTGGATTTGAGGGTCGATCCATTCGAGCCTGGGGCCGTTCACTGTGAGCCGCTCCGTGCTGCACCGTGCGTCGGAGCTGTTCCCGACTGCGCTTGGAACGCTCGATGCAATTCACTTCGACCGCGTTCATCTGGAGCGCGGAATGCAAGGTGCCCTCGTCATTGCGACTCGTAACGCCGAGCTGGGGCCTACGGCGCAGGCGAGCGGGCTCGTTGTCGTCGGGCCCTCATCCATCTCATCCGCCGTCAAGTCACGAGCGAGCCCCGAAGAGCGGGTTGGAGGTCGGCCAGGCACGGAGGCGGGGTGCTCCTTCCGTCTGGCGTGGAGGGTCGCTGCGTGAGTTGGGGATCCAGCAGAGACAGGGAGGCGACCCCGATCGCACTCCAGGAGCACCCCGCCTCCGTGCCTGCCCGACGGTGGGCATCCGGCGAAGGGTTGCCTCGTCGCTGTCGCGCAGCCAATTTTGGCGCATGAGCAATCCCCACCTCAACGAGCTCCTTCGCCTCCCCGTGCATGATCGGTTGGAAGGATCGAGGAGCTCTGGGGATAGTTCGGAGGCCAGCTCCGACCTCTTCCCGCTGTCCGCCGAGGATGATGCGGCCGGCCCGGAGGCGGGAATCATGTGGCCGGAGCTTCGGCAGCGCCTCGAGCGGGGCGACGGGTAGACTCGAGGGAGACCGTTAGGCAAGCCTTCCTAGCCTCGATCGACGACCGGATCCGCCCGATCGAGCACCCTTCCACATACGGATAACCCGGACAAGTCCAATGTCTTCCCACCGGAGCTAGGGATCTACTTCGCGGTGTCCGAACGCGGCAGGCTAGATCCATCGTCGCTGCGCTCCTCGGGATGACAGTCCAAGGTTGCTCCTCGGGATGACAGTCCAGCTTCGCTGCTCGGGATGGCAGTCCAACGTCGTCATAACGTTCGGAGGCTCCATGATTCATCGTTCGCTGCTGCTCTTCGTCGCCGTGCTCACCGCGAGCTGCGGCTCCGGCAGTGCGCCTGCCGCGAGTCCTGCCGGCGCCAAGGTGTCGTCGCCGGGTTCGTATGAGGGATACTCCAGCGCGGACTACGACGGGTACCAGCGGACGTCGCAGTACCTGACCATGCGGGATAGCGTCCGCCTCGCCGTGGACATCCTCCGGCCGACCAAGGGCGGAGCGGTTCACACCGGCAAGCTCCCGGTCGTGTGGGTCCATCATCGTTATAACCGCGCGTTCCTCAACGAGGGCAAGGTGGTCGACTACGTCGGCGGCCTCGGTCGCGGGATCGAGCGGCTTCTCTATCACGGGTATGTCGTCGCGGTGGTGGACACTCGGGGCGGAGGGGCCTCATTCGGGACCCAGCCGGGCTTCTTCGCGCCGGAGGAGGCGAAGGACGCCTACGAGGTGACCGAGTGGCTCGCGGTGCAGCCGTGGTCCACGGGTGCCATCGGCATGTCGGGGCGGTCGTACTTGGGCATGACGCAGCTGTTCGCCGCGACCCAGGCGCCGCCGCACCTCAAGGCGATCTTCCCGGAGATGTACGCCTTCGAGTGGTACCCGACGATCTATCCGGGAGGCGTCTACCGCGACGACTTCTTCACCAAATGGCAATTCCTCACGCACAACCTCGATAACGCCGTCAAGTTCACGTGGGGGCCGATCAGCTTCGGGGGCGTCGCGCCGGTGGACGGGCCTCAGGGCATGGCCCAGCGCGACTCGGCGACCGCCGCCCACTCGATCAATCGCGACATGTATGCGATGTGGGCGGGGGTGCCGTACCGGAACAGCATCGACCCGGTGTCGGGCAAGGAAATCTATGCCGAGCGGGGGCCGGCGACGTATCTGGGAGAGATCAACAAGGCGGGGATTCCGATGTATGGGCTCGCCGGGTGGTACGACGCGTTCCCGCGGGACGCGTTTCTCTGGTTCCGGAACCTCAAAGTGACGCAGAAGCTCGTCGTCGGGCCGTGGTTTCACGGGGCGAACGAGGGGTTCGACCTCGCGGCGGAGCGGCACCGGTGGTTCGATCACTGGCTCAAGGGCGTGGACAACGGGATCGAGCGGGAGCCGCCGATTCGGTACTACGTGATCGACGCGCCGGCGGGAACGGAGTGGCGGACCGCCACCACCTGGCCGATCCCTGAGGCGGTCGCGACGGATTTCTATTTCGGGAAGGGAAACGCCGGCAGCGATGGCGCGCTGCTCCAGGTGGCGCCGGCCACCGGAGAAGCGGCCGACTCGCGGACGATCGACACCACTGCCACGCTCGGCCCGAGCAACCGGTGGGCGGCGACCTATGGCGGGCCGAGCGGCTATCCCGACCTCGCACCTAACGACGCGAAGGGGTTTACGTATTCGACGGCGTCGCTCGCGAGTCCGGTCGAGATCGTGGGGCATCCGATCGTGCACCTGTGGGTGACGTCG
>JBDTOH010000750.1:0-2597 GCA_039933355.1 Gemmatimonadota bacterium
TGGTGTCGTAGATCCCTCCGTCCCGCTCACCACCCAAACCCACCAGATAAGGACCGGCTGAAGCGGGAGTCTGAGCCACAGGAGCAGCTCCGGCTCGGCTCGCGCTCGCGCGTTGAGCAACATCTGGATATTCGCGGGAAAGATGACCACGAGCAGCACGATCAGCCCGATCCCGGCCGCCCTCCGGAGCTTGGGCACGACGAGACCAATGCCGCCCAGGATCTCCGCTACGCCGCTGATCTCGACGAGCGCCGCGTGGGCCGGCAGCCACGGCGGCATCATCTGCGTATAGAAGTCGGGCCGCTTGAAGTGGGCCACGCCCGCGACGACGAAGAACGCGGCGGCGAGCCACCGGAAGAAGTGGAGAACGGGGCGGTTCACCGCCGCGCGTCTTTCCACCCCGGTCCTCGCAGCGCCCGCCCGGGCTTCGCCCCCGTGTGCTTGCCGTCCTTCCAGACCGCGACGCCGTTGACGAACACGTCGCGGACGCCGGTGGCGAGCTGATGGGGCTGCTCGAACGTCGCCGGGTCGGAGACCGTGGCCGGGTCGAACACGACGAGATCGGCGAACATCCCTTCCTTGACGAGCCCGCGGTCGCGCAGGCCGAGGATCTGCGCGGTCGACCAGGTCATCTTCCGGACCGCGTCTTCGAGCCGGAGCACGTGATCGTCGCGCACGTACTTGCCGAGCACCCGGACAAAGGTCCCGTACGATCGCGGGTGCACCAGCGCCTTGGTGCTGTCCGGATCGGAGCCCCCCGCGTCGCTTCCGATCACGACCCATGGCTGGGCGATCATCGTCGCGACATTCTCGTCCGACATCCCGAACGTCACCTTGCCTAACCGGTTGTCCTCGCCGACGGTGAGATCGATGATCGCGTCGATCCAGTCCTTCCCGAGCCCCGTGGCGATCTCGTTGAGCCGTTTACCCTGGAAACGCTGCCACTCGGGCTTCGTGAACCCGGCGATCTGATACGCCTCGGGCGGGTTATGCTGGCAATAGACCGGCGCCCCCGGCGCGAGTGAGGCCATGTCGGCGCGGATCCGCTCCCGGAGCGCCGGGTTCTTGAGGTTCTCGATCAGCTTCCCGTCGGCGTGGGCCCACGCGGGAATGCACGCGGAGAGGTTGTTGCCGGAGGCCGGGTACGGATACATGGTCGCCTTCACGTCCTGTCCCGCAGCCCGGACCGAATCGATCTTCGCGATGGCCGGCTTCGCCAGCGGCCAGTTGACCCGCCCGGACGCCTTGAAGTGATAGATCACAACCGGGACGCCTCCTTCGCGTCCGATTCGGATCGCCTCGTCCATGGCCGTGAGCAGCGCGCTCTCCTCCGAGCGCATGTGGGTTATGTAGCTGCCGTGAAGCGGCGCCATCGCCTTGGCCATCGTGATCAGCTCGTCCGTGCCGGCGTAGCTTCCGGGCGGATAGATCAGCGCGCTCGAGATCCCGAACGCCCCATCCGTCATCGCGTCCTCCACGACCGCCTTCATCGAATCCAGCTCGGCAGCGTTAGGCGTGCCTTCGCGCTGGCCCATCGTGTAGGCCCGCACGGTGGTGGCGCCGAGGTAGCTGCCGGCGTTGACCGAGATGCCGTGGCGCTCCATCGCCTCGAGCCACTTCCCGAACCCGCCCCGGCCCCGGAAGCCTTTTACCTGCTCGGCCATCTTTACCTGGTCCGGGTCGCTGCCGAGATACAGGGAGTCGACTCGCCCGTTGGAGGGCGCCGGTGTCGTGGCTTCGCCGAGGATCTCGGAGGTCACCCCCTGCGCGACCTTGCCGACCACGCGGCCATCCCCGAACAGCAGCGGGCTCCACGAGTGCGACTGGATATCGATGAAACCGGGGGAGACGACGAGCCCCTTGGCGTCGATCCGCTCGCGCGCCACAGCCGAGGCGAGCGCGCCGCGAGGGGCGATCACGGCGATCCGGTCCCCTTTGATGCCGACATCGCCTTCGTACCAGGGATTGCCCGTTCCATCGACGATCCGGCCGTTCTCGATGATCGCGTCGTATTGGTCGCCCTTCGCGCCGCAGCCCAGTGAAAAGGCGGCTAAGGCGGGGAGCGCGGCGCGGATGACCTTGAGGTAAGAGCGGGTCGGCATTGGCGGTCCGATGGAAGCTGGTGGTGGTACGGAGCGGGCGTGGTGTACGACCACCTAGTATCCCTCTGAGCGCGCGGAGCGGCAAGGGCCGGGGGGAGGTCCCTGGTCATCTGCTCCGGTCCACATATCTTCACCTGATCTCACACCAAGGATTCATCATGAAGCGAAAAGGGACTGCAGTTTGGAAGGGTGGTCTCAAGGACGGGAAGGGAACGCTCTCGACCGAGAGCGGGGTATTGAAGGATGCCGCCTACTCCTTCGGGACTCGGTTCGAGATTGGGATCGGGACCAACCCGGAAGAGCTGATCGGCGCCGCTCACGCGGGGTGCTTTTCCATGGCGTTGTCGATGATGCTGGGAGACGGGGGGCATCCGCCTGAGAAGATCGAGACGACCGCCACCGTCACCCTCGACAAGACCGACAAGGGGCCGACCATTACCGCGGTCCACCTCGACGTCACGGTAACCGCCCCGGGCCTCGATCCGGCTGAGTTTC
>JBDTOH010000751.1:0-2590 GCA_039933355.1 Gemmatimonadota bacterium
GAGGACGCTCGCATCATTCGACCCGCCGTCCAACGGGCGCGCCGGCGTGGCATCGATGTCGTCGGCCCGCTGGCGGCCGACAGTCTCTTCCCGCACGCGGCCGCCGGGCGATACGACCTGGTTGTCTGCATGTATCACGACCAGGGACTGGCCCCGTTCAAGCTCCTGCACTTCAGCGACGGGGTGAACTTCACCGCCGGCCTACCATTCGTCCGGACATCTCCGGACCACGGAACCGCGTATGACATCGCCGGCCGCAACCGCGCCGGCGCCGGCAGCATGACCGCCGCGATGCGGCTGGCAGGGCAGCCGCGACGCGTCCGGCGCGCCGCATGAGCGACCTCAACCCCGCGATCTTCCGCGAGTACGACATCCGCGGCGTGGCGGAGCGAGACTTCGATGCCGGGTTTGCCCGGCGGTTGGGACATGCCTACGCGCGCTATCGGGCTGGGGTCGCCCCCGCTCCGGCCGTCGCCGGCCGCTATCGTATCGGCGTAGGGGCCGATTGTCGCCTGAGCTCTCCGGGATATTCGGCGGCCCTGCGTGCGGGCCTGCGCGAGGCAGGGATCGACGTCGTCGATCTCGGGGTATGCCCGACACCGCTGGCCTACTTCGCCCTGTTCGAGCTCGAGCTCGACGGTGCCGTCCAGGTCACCGGCAGCCACAACCCTGCCGACCAGAATGGCTTCAAGATCTGCATCGGCAAGACCACGGTCCATGGCGATCAGATTCAAGACCTCAAGCGCTGCTTCGACCAGCCATTTATGCGCGCGCGCCAAGGGACCGAGGAGCGCTGCGACATCGTCCCGCGCTACCAAGCCTACCTCGCCCAGGCCTTGGTGAAGCTCCCGCGGCCGCTGCGCATCGTGGTCGACGCCGGCAATGCCACGGCAGGTCCGGTGGCTCCGGCCATCTTCCGCGCCATGGGCTGCGAAGTGATCGAGCTGTACTGCGACATGGACGGCCGCTTTCCCAACCACCATCCCGACCCGACCGTCGAGGAGAACCTGGCCGATCTGAAAGCCCTGGTAAGCTCCTCGCGAGCCGATCTCGGCATCGCTTTCGACGGTGATTCGGACCGCCTGGGCGTGGTCAGCCGCGCGGGCCGGGTCATTTGGGGCGACGAGTTGATGGTGTTGTTCGCTCGCGACGTCCTCTCCCGCCTGCCAGGCGCGACGGTGGTTGCCGAGGTCAAATGCTCGCAGCGCCTGTTCGATGACATTCAGGCACATGGCGGAAATCCAGTCATGTGGAAGGCGGGCCACTCGCCCATCAAGGCCAAGATGAAGGAGACCGGCGCGGCGCTCGGCGGCGAAATGAGCGGGCATATCTTCTTTGCCGATCGCTATTTTGGCTACGACGATGGGATCTATGCCGCCGGCCGGGTGTTGGAGATACTGGGGCGCAGCGAGCTCGACATCGAACAACTGTTGGCCGACCTCCCCCCGAGCTACAGCACGCCAGAGATTCGTATCGACTGCCCCGACGCTCTCAAGTTCACCGTCGCGGAACGTGCCCTCGCGCACTTCCAATCCCGATTCCCGGTCGTGACGGTCGACGGCGTGCGGGTGCAACTGCCGCACGGGTGGGGGCTCATTCGCGCGTCGAACACCCAGCCGGCGATCGTCCTTCGCCTCGAAGCAGACTCGCCCGAGCACTTGAGCGAGTACCGCAGTTGGTTCGAACGGCTCCTGGTCGACTTCCGCGGCGACGGCGACTGATCGGCGATCGGTCTCCGCCGATTTGCTCCGGAGGTCGGCGTTGCCTCCCGCGAGGCAGTGCGAGAGCGCTTCCGCCCACAGCGTCCACGCCCAAGAACGCCAGGATTTCTGCCAGGTTTTCGTCCGATTCGGGGTTGAACCTTTGCGTTGCCCTGGCGGGATGGCTGTGGTAGTCCGAACAGGCAATTTGCGGGGGAAACACATTGGGATGACCCGGACTGGTGGTGAGGCGAGGTTGAAGCGGAAGACAATCCGTAGTCCGGATGTCCGTGCGAGCGGACGCGTCATGTGACATGTGAACCTGTTGCCACCCGGGGCGCCTCTGGCTCTTCCCCACCTAGGTGGTCACACGTACAGGAGGGAGGATGCTATGCGAGCAACGCGGCACGCATGTATCTTGATCGTAGCGGCGGGAGTGGTTGGAGTGACTGGGTGCGCACCCGTCGCACATAGACAGCTGAAGCCGGCATCCTACGCCGGCGCCTATCCCAGTATCCCGAGTACAGCCCGGACGATTGATCTCGAGGATCCGAGCCAGGCTGGGACCCATCAAACGGCCGACGTCGAGCCGCTCTTCGAGACCGGGCACCCGAGCGTGCAGTCCTTCGTGGCAGCCTACCAGGCCGAGCTTCGTGGAACTTTCGCCCGCTCACTCGAGCGTGGTCGGCAGTACCTTCCGAAAATGAGCTCCATTCTGGCCGAAGAGGGGGTGCCCCCAGAGCTGGTTTACCTGCCGATCATTGAAAGTGGCTTTCGGCTGAACGCGGTGTCGCCGGCGGGAGCGGTCGGTCCCTGGCAGTTCATTAGAGGAACCGGCACGCGCTACGGCCTCCGTATCGACCGCTATGTGGACGAACGGCGCGATCCCG
>JBDTOH010000752.1:0-2580 GCA_039933355.1 Gemmatimonadota bacterium
GACAGGTCTGTGCGTCTGGGATGGGTTGCCGAAGGCTGGCTACCCTCGGATTTTCGGACTGTTTGCCTCGGCTTCGTCGACCTGCCTCCTCGTCCTGGCCTGGGTTCCCGTATCCGCGGTCGGGATCGCGATCGACCTGGTGATTCTCTGGTGGCTTCTCACGCCCGCACCGACCCTGGCCCGTGATCCGTCGGCGGCACCCGTTCCGGCCCGGCGTCGGCTGAGATCGCGGGTCGCCAGGGTCGTGCGGGTCGGGTTCGTGGGATATCTCGCGCTCGTGCTGGTGACCCGGCCGTGGCACAGCCAATGGGGCACCACCGACCAGGAACGCCGAGCGCCCCTTCCCGGCGACGCGACCGTTCCCGACGCCCATTATCGCATCGATCACGCCGTAACCATCAAAGCCCCAGCCGATTCGGTGTGGCGGTGGCTCGTTCAGATTGGACAGGACCGCGCCGGATTCTATAGCTACGACTGGCTCGAGCGGCTCGTCGGCGCCGACATCCACAACGCCGACCGGATCGTGCCCGAGTGGCAGCACCGCGCGGTCGGCGACCTCGTTCGGGCCGTCGCGGCCGATTATCTCGGAGGCCGCTTGGGTAGGGAGGTCGGCTGGCGCGTCAGCGAGATCGTACCGGGGCAGGCGCTCGTACTCGACAAGTGGGGTGCGTTTGCCGTGCTGCCGGTAGATTCGGCGACCTCTCGTCTGTACGTCCGGCTTCGAGGGCCCGGCATTCCGAGCCTCGCGACGATTCCGCTGGCCCCGTTCGGCCTGTTCGTCTTCGAGCCCATCCACTTCATCATGGAGCGCGGCATGCTGCTCGGGATCAAAACCCGGGCAGAGGCCGGGATGCATCCGCGGATCTGAGCCGCGCACACGCACCGTTAGGCCGCGTCGACTTCACGTGTCCGAGCTCCGCAGCCTGGATCCTCTCTGGATCCCAGCACGAGCGGTCGACCGGAGCCTCTTTCGATGTCCTTCGGCGCTCCGGCATCCTTCATTGTGGCTTCATGGGCGCTTCCGCAGGTAGGAACTACCTTCCGGCCGTCCATCAACCAGGCGGCGCTCATGAACGCAGTCCATGTCCATCTCATCGTAACCCATTTGCCGGTCTTGGGTGTCGGGCTCGGGACCGCCCTCCTTGGCTTTGGACTCTACCGTAAGAATCGCGTAATTCAGCAGACCGCCCTGAGCATTCTGGTGCTCGCAGGGCTCGCGGCGGGTGCGGCCTACGTGAGTGGAGAGGCGGCCGAAGAGGTGATCGAGGAAACGCTTGCAGTCGGCACCCCGTACCTCGAGCGCCACGAGGAGGCCGGAGTTTATGGGCTGGTCCTTGCCGCAATCGCTGGCGCAATGGCCTTGATCGTCCTCGCAACTGGCCGGAAA
This sequence comes from Gemmatimonadota bacterium, assembly GCA_039933355.1. Lineage (GTDB taxonomy): Bacteria > Gemmatimonadota > Gemmatimonadetes > Gemmatimonadales > GWC2-71-9 > SHZU01. The sequence goes on from JBDTOH010000752.1 coordinate 1,388, forward strand.
GGGCGGCCGCTCTCCAAGGGCTTGGCGGCTCTGAATCTTGTCATCGCGCTGCTCGCCAGTGGGACTCTCGCGTGGGTCGCGAACCTCGGAGGCCAAATTGGCCATCCCGAGATCCGGAGCGGTCAGATCGCACCACGAGACGCGAAGGAAGAGGGCGAAGAATCTCACTGAGAGCGGAGACGCCAACCGCCCTTCACGCCGAGCTGAAGGAACGGAAACGGCTTTGATCACCGCGGAATCTGAATTCCTCGCCGAGCGACCGGGTTAGACGTCTCCTTCACCCGGTCTGCCGCTCTCTGATCCCGGCTGTACCGCTTGTTCACCCCGTTTGTCGGTCGCTCAATGCGGTTGGGGTGCTCCTTCATGCCCGCTTGCGGGTCCTCAATCGGGTTGGAGCGCGGGGTTGCCGAATTCGGCCGATACCTGCTCAGGATTGACCGCCCCTTCACCTGATTTTCCCGGTCCTCCATCCGGTTTTGCCGGCGCTCGATCCAGTCCGACCGATCCCTCATCCGAATTGGCCGTCGCCCCTCCCTCGTTGACCGACGCTTGCTCCCGAGCGACCGCCGCTCGTTCCGGTTTGATCGGTGCGTACCTGCGTTAGGCCGGCTCATGCCGCGATTTGACGACCGCATCTCCAGAATTCTTCCCGAGCCGGCCCGGATTGATCGACGCTTTCACCGGTTCGGACGGTGCGTACGGCAGCTCGATCGCCGCTTTGCGCCCCGTTCCGAGTGCCCGGTCGCATTCGAGCGTCGATTCGCCGGGTTTGCCGCACGATTCGTCGATTTTGACCTGCGCTTCTGCATTCTAGGAAGACGCATCGACGAGTTTGTCGCGCCGTTGTACCGGTTTGCGGGCCTCTTCGCCAAGCTATTTGACAGTCTTTCTCCCGTTGACCACCCGTTCTGCAGGTTCCGCCCTCCCTTGCCCCGTTTCGATCGACCTCTCTCCCGACTTGAACGATCGTTCCACGTCCTTTCCGTGTGCGGTGGCAACCTCGACGAGCGCGTGGTCCAGGACGGCCGTCACTTCCGCGAATGTGACCCGCGCTTCCCCCGGCTTGGATCACCATGAAGGTCCCTTCATCCGCGATTCAGCAAGGTTCCCGTGTCCGAGCCCTACGTTTGCTGGCATATGACGGTGATGGTCTTAACCCGATCTGAAGGACGCTCCATGATGCCACGAATTGC
>JBDTOH010000753.1:0-2579 GCA_039933355.1 Gemmatimonadota bacterium
TCATCTCGATCTTCGTCAACATCGGGATGTGGTTCGAGCGGTATGTCATCATCGTGAGCTCGCTCCAGAACGATTACCTGCCGTACGCCTGGGGTCAGAATCGGCCGACCTGGGCCGACTGGGGCATTCTGATCGGATCGTTCGGGTGGTTCGGGATGTACTTCATTCTCTTCGCCCGCACCTTCCCGGTGGTGGCGATTCAAGAGCTGAAAGAGATGATCCCGATGCCGCGACGGAAAGGAGCTCACTGATGGCCAAAGTGGTAACCGGCGTGCTCGGCGCCTTCAAGTACGAGGATGCCGCCGCGGATGCGATCCGGGGTCTTAAGTCGAAGGGCTTCCGCGACCTCACGGTCTATTCGGCGGCGCCTAACCACGCGGTCGACGAAGCGCTCGACCACCCGGTCAGCTGGGTTCGCGCCTTTACCCTCGTTGGCGGCCTGACCGGCTGCTCGGCGGGCTTTGGGATGACGATCTGGATGTCCTACGATTGGCCGCTCATGGTCGGTGGGAAATCGATCGCCGCCATCCCGCCCTATGTGGTGCTCGCCTTCGAGCTCACCATTCTCTATGGTGCAATGGTCACCGTAGCCGGGATCATCATCCTGTCCATGCTCAAGTCGCTCAAGGGACGAGCCTACAGTCCGCGTTTCTCGGACGACACGATCGGTATCTTCGTGCCGTGCGGCCTCGAGCAACGCGCCGGCGTCAGGAAGCTGCTTCAGGATGCCGGGTCAGAGGAGGTCACCGAACATGGCGCGTAGGTCGATAGCCTTGGTCGCGGTGCTGTTCGCGAGCGGCTGTAACTGGTACTACAACACGCTCCCGTCGCCTGACGACCTGATGAAGCTGGTCCCGTGGTTCGACCATATGGTCAAATCGCGTGCGGTCCATCCCTACGAGCGGGCGAACTTGCCCCGCCTCGCGCCAAAGGGCTCGGTCCCGATCGACAAGGGAGAGGCCGAGTGGGGGGTTGGGGACCCGAGCGCGATGGCGCCGCAGTACGGGTTCGACACGACGGCCGCGAATCGCCTCACGGCGCCCCCGCTCGCCGCCGGCGTGATCGAGCGGGGGGACACGGCCTACCACACCTTCTGCGCAGTCTGCCATGGCCCGACCGGAGCGGCCGACGGAACCGTCGGCCCCAAGCTTGCCGCGCCGTCGTTGCTCACCGCGTCCGCGCGGGGCCGGTCGGACGGATACCTCTACGGCATGGTCCGGTACGGGCGGGGTGTGATGCCGCAGTACGGCGACAAAGTATTTCTTCCGGACGACCGGTGGGCCGTGGTGCACTATGTCCGAAAGCTGCAGGCGGATGCGCCCGCACCTCCGCCCGCCCCGCCGGCTACACCCGTCCCAGGAAGGCCTACTCGATGAGCAAGCAAGCCCTTCGGAACCGGCTCATCACCCAGTCGCTCAGCGGGTCGTTCCGGCTCTTTCTCGTGACCGGGGTGCTGCTCACGCTCGCCGGGGGAGCGCTGTTCGTCTACGCCCTCGTGTCCGGAAACGCCGACCGCGCTTGGCATCTCTTCCAGGCAAATTGGCTCTTTTTCACCGGCGTGACATTCGGGAGTATCGCGCTGGTCGCGGTCCACAAGATCGCGAACGCGAAGTGGAGCGGTGTCATCATCCGGTTCTCCGAGGCGACCATAGGCTTTGCGGTCGTCTCGCTCCTCGGCCTCATCGTCATCTTCACGGCGGGCTACGATCACCTCTATGGCCCCATGCAGGAGCAGCTCCACGCCTTCTCGCGTGGGAAAGCGCTCTGGCTGTCGCACGGCTTCATGTTCGGCCGGCTGTTCGTCGCGTTGCTGATCCTCGCGTTGATCGGGCGTGCGCTCGTATGGGCGGACCTGGTCCCCGACCTTTCGCTCGTCAAGGGTGCGGCAACCGGCGCGCGTAAAGCGGTCTACGATCGGATGACCGCCGGGTTCGATCCGTCGATCGCGGGGCGCTTGGCGCACGACAAGGAGATCCACCGCTTGGCGCCCATCTTCATCGTGGTGTATGCGCTCGCGATGACGATCGTCGCGTTCGATGGAATCATGGCCCTTCAGCCGCACTGGTTCTCCAACTTACTCGGCGGCTTCTACTTCATGGGCTCATTTCTCGCCGGCCATACCGCGCTCGCGCTCTTCTTGCTATATGGCCGTAACGAGCTCGGCATTCCGGATTTGGTAAGCCCGAAGCAGCGCCACGACCTCGGCAAGCTGATCTTCGGCTTCACGATATTCTGGGCCTACCTCATGTGGGCTCAGTTCCTGGTGATCTGGTATGGGAACATGCCGGAGGAAACCGGTTTCGTCTTCGCCCGACTGTGGGGCCCGTGGATGCCGATCGGACGGGCCGTACTCATCGGCATGTTCATTGTCCCGTTCTGGGGACTGCTGTTCGTGGCGATGAAGAAGTCCCCATTCATGCTCGGCCTTTTCTCCGCGATCAGCTTGGTTTCCCTCTGGCTCGAGCGGTATCTGCTGGTTCTCCCGTCCGTGACCAAGGAGAGTGGTCCCGTATTCGGCCTCGCTGAGCTCGGCCCGACCGCCATGTTTCTCGGCCTGTTCTTGCTGTGCTACTGGGCTT
>JBDTOH010000754.1:0-2571 GCA_039933355.1 Gemmatimonadota bacterium
ACCTCATCCGACTTCGGACCCGGGAGGGCATGAAGATCGCGAAGGCGAAGGGCCGGTTGCGGGGCAAGCAACCCAAACTGAATCCTCGGCAGGAAGCCCACATGGTCGCGCTCCTGAAGTCTGGCGAATACAGCAACGCCGAGCTTGGCGACCTGTTCGGCGTTGCGAGGTCGACGGTGTACCGGGCAGTCGAACGCGACGCGGCCCGGAAGCGCGCCCAGCGACCAACGACAGCTTCAATTCGCTGATACTGGCGATGCCGGTTGCCCTGATCCAGAGAAGGCCAGCGCTTGCCGAGCGACATCCCATTGGCTGCCCACCGCCGCCCGCCAGTCACCGTACGGGTTCCTCGAACGACACTGATGTATCCGCCCAGTAGGCGTCGAGCGGAACGATGCCGATCGTAGAAGCCAAGACCCAGAAAGGCCTTGCTACCTCCCGATTTGGAGTTCGTCGCGCGAAACACTGACGACCGGCGGCCAATCAAACCCAGCAGCGCCAATCAGCACCGGTGCGAGTGGTTCCTTTGCCGTTCAAAATTGGGGGTACGCGCGAAATCAATCGGCTGGATTTTGTTACCAACGGTAATGGATCGTGTTGCGAATTGGGTGACTGACCAGATTCACGGCCCAGGCTCTCCCGGGTATGCCGAGGCGCGGAGTTGGATCGAATCGCCCCAACGAAGGGTCGCACCGACAGGTGAGCCCCCGGATGACGTACAGGCTCCGGCTGCGTCGTTATGGATCGCGTGCTAGAACTGCAACGCGGTCAGGTGTCGGTGCTCAGGATCGCCGGTGACGAACCGAGTGCGTCACGAAGCGCGGCCCGGGAAGTGATGCCGAGCTTAGGAAAGATCCTGTACAGATGCGCGCTGATAGTCCGATGTGACAGGAACATCCGCTCGGCGATCTGCTTGTTGCTCAGCCCGCTTGCGGCGAGAGTTGCCACCTGCCATTCCTGGGCTGTGAGCGCGTCAGGGCCGGCGTACGGGCCGTCAGCGGTCACTCCCGCGGCGCGCAGCTCCGTAGCTGCTCGGTCAGTCCAGGGGCGAGCCTGGAGACGCCGGAACACGTCAGCTGCGAGCTCGAGTTGGACCCGCGCTTGCGCGACTGAACGTTCGCGGCGGAACCGCTGGCCGTAGGCCAACCGGATTCGGGCCATCTCGAACGTCCAGCGGTCAGCTCCCGGGATCCGTAGCGCCTTCTCGAAGAGGTCGAGTCCGTCTTGTCCCGCGGTGATCATCGCCTCCGCGCCGTCGACCACCATGGCCATCCGTGGAGAGATCCTCTCGACGCGCTCACGGCGCATTTCAGCGACATGTTCATGCGCCTCACCCCGGTGGTCGCTCGGCACGGCGGCCTCGACAAGCGCCAGAGCCACCCAAAGGGAGCAGCCGACGCGCGGTTGGAGCGCGCCCGGTGGGCTGATTCGCGCGGCGCGTTGGAAGGCGCCTTCCCAGTCACCGTTGGCCAGTGCATCCATCGTGAGGGCATGCTGAGCGAATCCGACCACCCCGCCCACCCCGCGGGGCACCGCCCAGTTCAGCATTGCGTCGGTGATGGTGCGGACCCGCTCTCGTTCCCCCCTGCCGGCGGCGACGAGTGCGTCCCCCAGCTCGAAGCACCACCTTGGAAGTCCGTATCCATGGACTCGACAGAGTCGGACTCCCTCGTTGGCCAGCTGCCGGGCAGGCTCCCACTCCCCGACGAAGTAGTCGTCTACGCAGACTTGCATGAGAGCGGAGATCGCGGTGGCGATGGCGCCGCCACGTCGTCCGTCCTCGACGACTCGCTCAAGCGCGTCGCGGCACAATGACACGCGGTCGACGTACGTACTCGCCCGGACGATTCGCTCGATCCGGACGACGTCGGTCTCGAGGTCGAGGCCCGCTATCGCCTGATCGAGTCGGGCCAGCGCAGTGGTCGAGACGCGAGCGGGGTCGCGGAGCACGACGTTCTGGAACCACAGGCTCTCGGGCAGGGTCTGACCCAGATCCGAGACGACCGCGTCGAACGGCGGGAAGAGATCGCCACCCTCGGCCCACAGGCAGATCTGGAAGAGCACGTGGAGTGCCTCGACGAGAAACGGGTCGTCGGGGTCGAAGCGGCGCTCGCTAACCTCGATCACCCCGACCAGCAGCCGATGAGCGGTCACGATATCGCCATCCCCATCGAGCAGAGCGTAAGCCGCGGCCACCGCCGTCTCCAGCGAATCTCGCGCATTCGGGTCGGCGGATCGTGCCTCGGTGAGCAACTCGGAGACGTCGCTCAGGTTGCCGTTGATCTTCGCTCCGATGTAGGCGGCCTCGGCGATTCAGCGCGACCTGTCACGGGCGTTGGGACTGAGCGATCCTGCGCGCATCAGCGCTGTCACGCCGCCGACGGTGTCCCCCTTCGCCAGAATCCTGTGCGCGGCGGCCTCGAGTTGCGATGCGACGGACTCGTTCGGTCCGCAGGAGGCCTCCGCCAGGTGCCACGCGCGCCGGTCGGGGTTGGCCGATGTGGCGTCGGCGAGGGCGGTGTGCGCCTTGCGGCGGTCGGCGGTGGCGGCGAGGCCGACGACCGCGGAACG
>JBDTOH010000755.1:0-2567 GCA_039933355.1 Gemmatimonadota bacterium
GGAGCCACGAGGCCGCGGACACGTTTCCGCACGACGTGGTGGAGCTGATGGCATACTTCGAAGGACGGCCTGGCGTACGGGCAGTGCCGGGCGCCGGGCTTCACGTGCCGATCTGGATTCTCGGCTCGAGCCTCTTCGGGGCCGAGCTCGCAGCCGCGATGGGACTTCCGTTCGCCTTTGCCTCGCACTTCGCTCCGGCCCAGCTGCTCGACGCTGCGGAGCTCTATCGGCGGGAGTTCCGGCCGTCCGCCGAGTGGCCGCGGCCGTATCTCATGGTGGGCGTCAACGTCGTCGCGGCGGACACCGACGCCCAGGCGCAGCGGCTCTTCACGTCGTTGCAGCAGGCCTTCGTCAATCTGCGGCGAGGACGGCCCGCGCAGCTTCCGCCGCCGGTGGACGATATCGATACCCGGCTCGAGCCCACCGACTGGTTAGGCTTGCGGCAGATGCTCTCGTTCTCGGCGATCGGATCGCCCGAGACAGTGCGGGAGGGGCTTACGTCGGTCATCGCAGAAACCGGCGCGGACGAGTTGATCATCGCCTCACAGATCTACGACCACGCGGCGCGCGTGCGGTCCTACGAGATCGCCGCCGCCGTCCGCGAGACGCCGGCCACGCCGTCCTCAGCGGCGGAGTCCCCTCGCTTGGTTTGAGGCGGAGGAGTTGGCGGCTCAGCCACGTTGTGGCAGGCCTCCATCCGTGTCAGATTGCGCCAACCGCGAAGCGCACCAGCCGGACCAAACCCCAAGCCGCTCACTCATGCTGCTGATCCTCCAGCTTCTCGCCGCGGCCGCCGACCTGGAGCGTCCCGGCGAAACCCCACCGGCTCAGGTCTCCCCACCGCGGATCGAGGCCCGGATCAAGGTGGACGGAGTGCTGGATGAGCCCGTCTGGGAGCGGGCGGCGCGGCTCGGCAACTTTTCGCAGTACAGCCCTTCCGACGGGCGGCCCGCGGCGCAAGAGACCGAGGTGCTGGTCTGGTATTCGCCGACCGCCATCCATTTCGGCATCCGGGCCCATGCTGAGCCGGGGACCGTACGCGCTCATCTCACGGACCGGGACCGCGCAACCGTTCTCGACGACTACATCGAGATTCAGCTCGGCACCTTCAACGACCATCGCTCCGCCTTCGTGTTTGCCGTAAACCCGCTCGGCGTGCAGGCCGATGGGTCGCTGGTCGAAGGGACCCAACGAAACGCCGGCGCGACCGCCAGCGATAAGAGCTCGGGCCGCGAGCTGGCCGACCTGAGCCAGGACTACACGTTCGACTCGAAAGGCCGAGTGACGGACTACGGGTATGAGCTCGAGGTCCGCGTTCCATTCAAGAGCCTCCGCTACCAGAGCAGCGACCCGCAGGACTGGTCGCTCCAGATCATCCGGAAGACCGCGGCGACCGGCCGGGAGGACACGTGGGCGCCGGCCCGGCGAGACGCCGCATCGTTCCTGGCGCAGCACGGGCAGCTCACCGGGCTCACGGGCATCCGGCCGGGGCTCGTGCTCGAGCTCAACCCGATCGTCACCTCGTCGGTTCGCGGTGGCCCGGCCGGGCAGGGTTGGCACTATCGCGGCGGCAGTCCCGACTTCGGCGGCAACGTCAAGTGGGGCATGACGACCAACCTAACGCTCAACGGGACCGTGAACCCGGACTTCTCGCAGGTCGAGTCGGACGCGGGCCAGGTAAGCGCGGATCCGCGCCGAGCGCTGTTCTTCGCCGAGAAGCGGCCGTTCTTCCTCGACGGCCTCGAGTACTTCACCACGCCGAGCCAGGTGATCTATTCCCGGCGGATCGGGGCGCCGATCGCTGCGGCGAAGGTGACCGGCAAAGTATCGGGCGTGAGCTTCGGCGTGCTCTCCGCGGTGGACGGAACGGAGACGTCGGGGACGGGGCTCGACCATCCGGCATACAACCTGGTTCGGGCGGTGACCAGCTTGGGCGGACAATCGCGGCTGGGCATCGCGTACACCGATAAGGTCGACGGCGGGGACTACAACCGGGTCGGTCAGGTCGACGGCCGCCTCGTGTTCGGCGGGATCAACAATCTGTCGTTCTACGGCGCCGTGAGCCGGACCCGGCAGTCCGGGACGAGCACGCCGGTCGCGCCGATGTGGTTCGCGAACTACGCCCGCACGGGTCGGACGTGGGGCCTCCAGGCGACCTTCCAGGCGGTTTCCGACCAGTTCCGAGCCCAGAGCGGCTTTGTCGCGCAGGGGGACCTCGCCCAGGTCACGCTCGGGCCGTCGGCCACATTCTACGGCAAACAGGGCGCGACGCTCGAGCGCTTCACGGGCTCGATCACCGGCACCTGGACCTGGTCGTACACCAACTTTCGCACCGGCGCGCCGAGCCGGGACCGGCAATACTGGTTCTCGACCAACTCGACCCTGCGCGGCGGGTGGACGTTAGGCACCATCATCTTCCTCGAATCGTTCGGCTTTGATCCGCGGCTCTTTCGCGATTACGCGGTCGAGGTGCCCGGCGCCGGTGGGGCCGGCCGAGTCGATACGATCCCGTACGGACAAAAGAAGCGGGTTCCGTCGGCCTCCACCTGGCCCAGGCGGGTGGCGTC
>JBDTOH010000756.1:0-2565 GCA_039933355.1 Gemmatimonadota bacterium
AGCCGCAGGATATCGTTAGGCAGTGGATGGCCCGGGCCGCAATCTTCTCTGTGCCGAGTACCACCTTGCCGAGCGGCGAGGCCGAAGGCTTTGGACTGGCATTCGCGGAAGCGCAGGCGATGGAGCTGCCGGTCGCGTCCTTCGCCGTTGGCGGAGTGCCGGAGGTCATAGCCCACGGTGAGACCGGGCTTCTCGCCCCCGACGGCGACACCGCGGCTCTCGCTCGGAACCTCCTGACCCTGCTCCGCGATCCGGACCTCTGCAGGCGATACGGCGTCGCGGGACGAGCACGGGTGGAAGAGCGATTCGATCTCACTCGGCAGACCGCGAAGCTCGAAACGCTCTACCGCCGCGCGCTGGAGGCGGTCCGGTGAGCGAGGTCGAGGGAGTATCCGTGCGGAGGCCGGGCAGCTCCCGGGCCGGAGGGTGGCCCCCCGACATGACGCCTAACGTCTCGATCCGGGAGATCGGCGGCGCCGAGACGTTCAAAGCCTTGCGGAACGAATGGAACGAGCTCGTGGAGGCCGATCCTTCGGCCACCGTCTTCCAGACCTGGGAGATTCAGTATCACATGTGGCGGTTCTTCGAGGATGGGGTCCGGCCGGTGCTGCTGGTCATCCGCGACGCGGACGGCACGCTGATCGGTCTGGCGCCCTTCGGCTCTTCGACGACCCGGATCGGCGGCCTTGGCGTGCAAGTCCTCGGCTTCCTCGCACCCCGCTTCGTGGACTATGCCGACGTCATCATTCGCGCGACATCTGCGCCTCGTGCGATTGACGCGATCATCGACTGGCTCGACACCAATCTGTCGCGCTGGGACGTGGTGCGCTTCGGGCCGCTCCGAGAGGATTCTCATCTCTGGCGGCTCCGCGAAGAGCTGGCCCTGCGGCTCGGCGTCAAGCTCACGACTGAGCTCGCCGAGACATCGTTCTCGCTCCGCTTCGAACCCGGGTGGACTCGCTATGCGGACGGTCTCAAACCGAAGCGGGCGAAAGTCCTCCGTCACGAGACGAAGACCCTCCTTAGCCTGGACCGCGGCGCGTATGAGGCGGTGCGAGGGCCGGCCGAGATCGACGGCGCGCTCACGCATCTCTTCGACTTCCACCAGCGCCGGATGGGCGAGCGCGGCGAACGCGGCGCCTTCCCCGACCCCAAAGTCCGCGAGGAGTTCCGCGCGCTCGTTCAGGCGCTTTCGGCGCAGGGTCGCGCGCGAGTGCATGTGATCCGCTCTGGCGCGGGCATTCTGGCCGCGAGCTGCACCTTCATCTTCAGGGGAGTCTGGTCGTTCTACCAAACTGGCTTCGACCCGGCCCATGCGAAGCTAAGCCCAGGTACCGTCTCCCGAGCGCTCCGGATTGACGAGGCCATCCGAGAGGGTGCCACCGAGTGCGATTTCCTGCGGGGAGACGAGGCGTACAAGATTCGCGCCTCGAACGCCGAGCGCCGCCTCCACGTCATCGATCTCCGAACCAGGTCCTGGCGCCGCCGACCCTACGACGCGTGGCGCTGGCTCCGGTCGCAGCTGTCTACCTCGGGCGCTGCCCGCGCGCTCTATCGCCGACTCCGACCGAAGAAGGTGCGCCCTGAGCTCCTTGCGGACTGAACCGGCGATCGCAGCCCTCCGGGTCTCCGCCGCCCCTGTGGCTCCACGGGGTGGGAGGTCGCGTGCGCGAGATTAGCCTCATGGGCAACAAAGTCTCGGCGATCACGGTCGAGGAGCTCAATCGGGAGATCGGCGCAATCATCGACGCCGGCGAGCGGGAGCCCGTGCTGAACACCAATATCCACGGGATGAACCTCGCGGCGCGGATGCCGTGGCTGAAAGAGTTCCGGAACAGCGCCCGCATCGTGCACTGCGACGGAGTTGGCGTGATGCTGGGCGCGCGAGTTCTCGGGTTGAGAATCCCGGAGCGGATCACGTTCGGCGACTGGGTTCCCCTCTTGGCCGGCTTTGCAGCGGCCCGGAATTACACCTTCTACTTTCTCGGCGCGAAGCCGGGAGTCGCGGAGCGGGCGGCCGAGCGTTTGCGGGCCCAGCATCCGGGGGTCAAGATCGTTGGGATCCACCATGGTTTCTTCGAGAAGGAGGGGCCGGAATGTGACGCGGTAGTTGCCGAGATCAACCGGCTCCGCCCCAACATCGTGATCGTCGGATTCGGCATGCCCGCTCAAGAGCTCTGGATTCGAGACAACTGGCGCCGGATCGACGCGAACGTCTTCCTGGCGGGCGGTGGGTGCTTCGACATCATCTCGGGTGATTTACCCCGTGCGCCGGCTTGGCTGGCCGAGTACGGGTTCGAGTGGCTGTGGCTCTCGATCATCCGGCCGAGACGATTCCTCGGTCGCTACCTGTTCGGGAATCCGGCGTTTCTATTCAGGGTCCTGGCAGAGAAGCTGTCGTCGCCAAAAGCTCGCGAAGCCAAACAACCGACGTTCAAGCCGTGAGCTTCCGAAGGCCGCTCGCGTAGTACGCTAGGCGCGCTTCGCTGGAGCCCCCAGGAAGATCGATACGCCGGAGCAGATACGGATCGTCGGCCGGCGCGACCGGGCCGTAGCGCTGCGTGA
>JBDTOH010000757.1:0-2564 GCA_039933355.1 Gemmatimonadota bacterium
GGAAGCAGCAGCGCTCGCTCGGGGTGAGCGACTCCGAGCTGATTTGGATCGCGATCAAGTCGATGGGGCTGGACGAGCTCAAGCCGTTCGTTCCAGCGGAGCGGATCATCGAGTATCGGCTCCGCGACCCACATGAAAAGCGGCTCGTCGACCTGAGCGTGACCTCCTTTGCGGATGAGACGTCGTCCGAGTCGCCGGCTCCAGGGGGCGGGTCGGTCGCCGCCCTCATCGGCGCGCTCGGCGCGTCCCTCGGCGCAATGGTGGCCAATCTCTCCTCCCACAAGAAGGGCTGGGACGCGCGCTGGGAGGAGTTCTCCGAGTGGGCGGCGCGGGGCCAAGCACTCAAGGCGGAGCTGTTAGGGCTGGTCGACGAGGATACTCGCGCGTTCAACCGGGTGCTGGCTGCGATGGGCATGCCCAAGGGCAGCGACGCGGAAAAGGCCGCCCGGTCGGCCGCGATCGAGGAAGCCAACCGGGGCGCGATCGAGGTGCCGTTCCGGGTGATGAAGGCGGCGCATGCCTCGTTCGATGTCATCAAGGCCATGGCCGAGCAGGGTCTCAAGGCCTCCGCATCGGATGCCGGCGTCGCGGCCCTGTGCGCCCGCACCGCCGTTCTCGGCGCCTGGCTCAACGTCAGAACGAACGTCGCGAGCCTCAAGAACAAGCGGCCGGTCGAAGCGCTGTTGTACGAAGGAGGCAACCTGGCGGCCGACGCCGAGCGGCTCGAAGTGGAAACCCGGCGAATCGCGGAAAAGCGCTTCGAGGAGTAGGGGGGAGGGACGGGGGGCAGCCGTCCACTTGGTGTCGGCTACGACCTTCGATTCTGGTTCTGAAGTCCCGGTCCGCCGTCCGCTCCCCTTACACTCCCGTACCCCCTACGCTAGCTTCGGCGCCAATCCTCTCGGAGACACGTGACTGCCATGGGCAAGAAGAAAGAAAAGAAGCGCAAGGACAAGAGCGACAAGAAGGCCAAGAAGGCGCTCAAGGCGGCTAAGAAGGCTGCGAAGGTTCCTCCCAGAGGCGAGAAGGCAGCCAAGGCCGCCAAGAAGTCGGCTAAGGCGGCGAAGACATCCGCACGTGCGAGCAAGGCGGCCAAGCCGCGGCGCTCGCCCGAGACGCTTCGACTGAGAACGGTCATGCCATCGCTGGTGGTCAACGACCTGGCCAAGAGCCTGGACTTCTACCGGGATGGGCTCGGTTTCGTGGTGGTCGAGGAGATGAAGAGCGACAAGGGCGAGCTACAGGCGGTGCGGCTCAAGGCCGGACGGTCCTTCCTGCTGCTCGCTCAGGACGATTTTGGCCTCGGCCACGACCGCGTGAAGGGCCAAGGTCTCCGGCTCTACTGCGCGACCAAGCAACCGATCGACGCTGTCGCCGAGCGAGCCAAAGCCCAGGGGGTCACGATCGCGCAGGAACCGACCGATCAGCCCTGGGGAGCGCGCGACTTCGGCATTACGGACCCGGATGGATTCAAGCTGTCGATCGCGAACTGGGGAGAGGACGAGTAGGGAGGAAACGGGGGACCGGGGACATTGGGATCAGCGACAGGCGGAGAGTCGTTCGCACCGCCAGGCTCTGTCCCTCAGTCCCGGTTCCCGGTTCCCGGTTCCGGTTTTCCCGCCTAGTTCCCTACTTACCGGCCGCCAACGGGTCGCACGGCCGGGGCAGCTGCCGAGCATCACACTCACCCGCAGGCACCGTCAAGTTCAGAAAAATCACATCACCGGTTCGATCGATGGGCAGTGAGGCCGTCCGGTTGTAGCGACGGGCGTCGAGCCACCGCGTGCCCTGCTCCCACATCAGCGAATAACGCCGGTTGTAGAGCAACTCATCGAGCAACGCCGGTTGCGTCACCGGGCCGGCATAGGCCGGCAATCCACCCGAGTTGATTCGGATTAGGTCGAGGTCCGCGACCGCCGCCGCCAGATTGCCAAGTCCAATATTCGCTTCGGCGCGCAGCAGGATGAGCTCCTCATTCCGGAGCCACGGGATATCGGCGCCGAGATCGGGCTCGGAGGTCGTCGCGGTGTTGATGTTGTACATGACAGGCTTGAGCGTGCCGGTGAGGGTCCCGCCTGGCTGGGTCACCGTTTTCGGCGCTCCAACCCGCACTTTACTCGTGAATCGGAGATCCTTCGCCCCGGTTGCCGTCAGCTGGGCATCGGGCTCGTAAGACGGGTGAACATAGAGCCGGCCACCGGTGAGCTTTTCGGCGATCGGGTTGGTGGGCTCGTTCGAGGCGGTCGAGTACGCGTAGTAGGCGCCGAGCGTGAACGATCCGGGAAGGCCGGCCGTGGTGAGAAACGACTCGCCTAACGCCGTGAGCGCCGCCGTGAAGCAGGGGTTACCGCAGGCGGCGAACGTGGCCTGGTGGATCAGCACCTTGGCAAGCAGCCCGCGGTTGAGCTTCAGGAAATCCGCCGGCGTCGAGAAGCTCTCCAACCCGGCCGGAATGGTGAACGGGAACGAGCCGCCGGCGGCCGCCAGGTTCGTCTTGGCCGAGTCGAGGAGCGCGACGATATAGGCGTAGGTCGCGGCCTCGCTCTCGAACTTTGCGGGAGGAG
>JBDTOH010000758.1:0-2562 GCA_039933355.1 Gemmatimonadota bacterium
GGACCGCACCGCCACCCGCTCCTCGTGGTCCCGCCAGGTCGGCTCGAACGGACGGATCCCCTGCACTTCCGCGCTCAGGTTTTCGCGGCCGCGGCCGATCACGAGCCAGCGATCGTATCCCGCGACCCGTTCCCGACCACGCACCTCCGCGAGCGCGGCCCGGACCAGCTCGGCTCCGCGCGAATCGATTGGGGGCGCCACCGCCCCCGGCGGCGGTGCCGCGATCGCGATCAGCATCAGGGTCCAGCACATCGGCTCGCTGTCGGGGCTGGGTTGAGCTCGAGGATCGGGACAATCCAGTCGAGCCGGTGCGGCGCCTAACGTTGCTACGGTCCGGTCGGAGTCCGGAACAGCCCACCGGCTGTCCGTACCAGACCCGCCGCGACCGGCGGCTCGGTCCCATACCAGACCTACGTCGGCGCCCCGGTTCGCAGTTTCGGGCAGCTCTCGCCCTACCGGGGTTCTCTAGGGCGGTCGCGTGTGGCCGGGGCTTGCGATTATCGTCCTTGGCATGGGTCGAAGGAGCTTGCCTGGGCGCGGCAGTCGCTCAGGTCTCCGGAGCGACCCGGGCGGGGGGCGATCGGAGGAGCACCGTGACACTCGAACACCGGCTCACCAGGCAGTTTCGTCTGGGGACCGTCTGTCTTCTGGCGGCTGCCACAGTTGGCTGCGGCAAGACGGAACGGCCTGAGGCTTCCGCGGGCCAGTACGGCGAGCTCCAGAAACGCCTCGCCGAGTACGAGGTGCTGCACAAGCGCCTTGCGGACTCCGCGGGCACCCTCGACGAAACCAGGAGCCAGACCGATATCGCCCTCCGCGCGACCGCGCTTGCGAAGGCGATCACCACTGCCCGCGCGGACGCAAAGCAAGGCGACATCTTCACGCCCGAGGCGTCGATCGCGATCGTGAACCTGATCAAGATGGAGTACAAGAGCCGACCGCCGATGGTCCGCGAGAAGCGAGAAGACTCGCAGGAAGAGCTGCCCGATTTAGTCCCCCACGTCAACGAGCAGTATCCGACGACGTACCCGCTCGCGACCTTTCCGCCGAGCCTGCTGCCTCGCCTGCCGAAGCTGCCCGACGCGCTCGAATACCGAATCGTGACCCACTACCTCATTCTCCGCGACATCGAGTCGAACGTCATCATCGATTTCTTGCCCCACGCGGTCCCGTAGGAGAGCCCGATCGTGAGATCTCTGACCTATCTGTTTGTAGCAGTCCTGGCCACGGCCTCATCGCTGCGCCTGGCTGCGCAGGACCACATGTTGCCCACCAAGGCGGGCTCGGTCAAGTTCGGCGTGATGGGAGACACCGGCACCGGCGACGCGGAACAGTACGACGTCGCAACCCAAATGGCCCGCTACTACCAGATCTTTCCGTTCTCGTTCGTCATCATGCTCGGCGACAACATGTACGGGTCCGACCGGCCGCAGGACTACGACAAGAAGTTCGTCAAGCCCTACAAGGCCTTGATCGACGCGAAGGTCGAGTTCCACGCCGCCCTCGGCAATCACGACGATCCCAACCAGCGATTCTATAAACCGTTCAACATGGGTGGCAACCGGTACAACACGTTCAAGAAGGGCAACGTCCGGTTCTTCGTGCTGGACAGCAACTACCTGGATCCCGATCAGATCAAGTGGCTCGAGAAGGAGCTTCAAGCGTCCGGCTCCGATTGGAAGATCGCATACTTCCACCATCCGCTCTACACCACGGCGTCGCGCGGCCCCGAAGTCGAGCTCCGTGCGATCCTCGAGCCTCTCTTTGTGAAGTACGGCGTTGACGTGGTCTTCAACGGGCACGAGCACGTTTACGAGCGAATGAAGCCGCAGCAGGGCATCTACTACTTCACGGCCGGCGGCGGCGCAAAGCTCAGCAGGGGGGACACTCGCACGGGGAGTTTGGAAGACGTCGGATACACGTCGGACCGCTCATTCATGCTCGTGGAGATCGACAACGACAAGCTGTATTTCCAGACCGTCAACCGGACCGGCGCCACGGTGGATAAAGGCGAGATCGAACGACGCGGGGCAAAGCCGGCACCAGGGGACAAGGCCCCCCCGGGAAAAGCACCGCAGCCCAAGGATGCCACGGCCAAGCCACCGAGCAACTGAAGCTCACATCGGGCCGCCGCCGCCGGCCTATTCGAGCACTCGCTGCTCGTACAGGTCGGTGGCTCCGACCGATCGCGAGATCGTGGCCCCGGTGAATTCCCGGACCTCGAGATCTGCCAACGCGTTGATGATGTGGAACTGGGTCGGCATGTCTTCCCATTGCGCCCGGTGGAACTGCACGGTGCCGGATCCGATGCTTACCGCCATCTCCGGCAGATATGCGGCATCCGGCACCGCCACCGGCGAGATCGTCGCATAAGCCGCATCCGCCTGGTCCCACCCTCCGCCGGTTCGGGGCACGTACTTGTAGTGCAGGATCCCATCACCCTGGCCGGCCCGCATCGCATCGAGGAGACCGTCCGTCGACACGGCGATCGGTGCCTCGAGGTCGAGCGTTAGGAATTCGAACCCGAGCCAGCTCGCGGCAACCGTGGTCCGGCCGCCGAGT
>JBDTOH010000759.1:0-2558 GCA_039933355.1 Gemmatimonadota bacterium
TGTGGTCGCCGATTGCGCCCGCTGCCGCGGCGCCGGCGAAGAACGACGCGCCGCCCGTCCGTGCCGGCGGGCTCAGGACCGATGTCAAGGAAGTTGCGCCCCGCCGCCCAACCGATGTAACCGCGTCAAAAGCGCGTCGTGCATAACCGCCGCCTCACCGTGGCGCCCCAACGTTTCATCCAGACCAGGAGAAGCCGGACATGCCAGTCGTAAAGGTCACGCGGGCCGGTGTAAAGCAGGCTCCGCGCCAGGTACCGACCGAAACAACCGCATCGATCTTGCCGATGACGGTGGACCGGGTGGGGCAGGAGGCGCTCGAGGACGAACAGCCGACCAAGGTGTCGAGCCTCGCCGAAGCGTTCGAGAAGTTCAAGCCCGGCCTCGACTTCAAAACCTCGGTGGGCGAAGAGGGCACCGAGTTTGTCGCCGATATCTCCTTCAAGAGCCTGAAGGACTTCGACCCCAAGAAGCTGATGAGCCGCGAGCCGGGCAAGCGGAATGACCTCGCCGATCTCCAGAGCCAGGCCGATCTGCTCCATCGGATGCGGGAACGGTTCACCGTGCTCTCCGTCAAGCGCGCCTGGGACAACCCCGAGCAGCGCAAGGAGATCATCGACGCGATCGCCGAGTTCCAGTCCGCGCTGGCGAAGCTCTCCGGAGGTGAGGCATGAGCGACGAAGTGATGGTTCAATCGAAGCAGGACATCATCGGGAAGAAGGCGGCGGGGAAGGCGATCGAGGAGATCTTCGGCGCCATCCATCCGGCACCGGCCAAGACGGCGCTCAAGGACATCTTCACCGCCGAGGCAGCCAGCCAGTTCATGAAGCGGGTGAGCGACTTCTCGAACCTGCTCTCGACCGCGGACAACTACGACGTCGCGCTCAAGAAGCTCGACGACCAGATCAAGAAGCTCGAGTCGCTCCGCGACGACGTGCTCGCCCAGGTCTACGAGAAGATCCGCCCGATCGAGCGGAGCTACCGCCAGGTTCAGCTCTTCTTCGAGAACTCCGAGGTCCGCGACAGCCAGCAGCGGCCGCCGGTGGAGTTCTTCATCTTCAACGCCGACACGAAGGTGATCACGAGCGACGTCAACAGCTCGACGATCCAGGCAGTCGACGAGTTCGTGCAGGGACGCAACGACAGCTTCAACTTCCGCCAGTTCATCTGCAACTTCGTCCTCCCGGGTTACGTGCCCGACGTGGTCCGCAAGCGGTTCGAGGACATGGCGAACAAGTGGGGCATGCTGCTGATCGGCGACTTGAAGGACGAGCCGAACTTCAAGCAGCTCTCGGATCAGTTCCGGACCGACGGCGGCGCCTACGAGTTCCTCAAGCGCCCGGAGGACCGCGCCGCCGCGGACGTGGTGATCGCGGGTTACGTCAAGCTCCGCGACAAGCATTGGTTCGAGAAGGTCGACGACCAGAGCGACAGCGCCGACCTCTACGGTCCGGCTTCCATGCTCTTCGCCGGCTGTCTGGCGCGCACCGACCGGACCACCGGCGGTGGGATTGCACAGGGCCCGGTCGGCATGATCTTCGGGCAGCTGCGCGGCGCGGAGAAGGCTCGCGTCGAGCCCCGCATCTCGCAGATGGAACATCTGTCCATGGAGCGGCAGGTCGTCTCCATCATCCGCA
Source organism: Gemmatimonadota bacterium (assembly GCA_039933355.1). GTDB lineage: Bacteria > Gemmatimonadota > Gemmatimonadetes > Gemmatimonadales > GWC2-71-9 > SHZU01. The sequence continues at coordinate 1,635 of JBDTOH010000759.1, forward strand.
ACGAGGACAACCAGCTCTGCTTCGCCGGGAGCCGGACCCAGGCCGAAGATCCGAAGGGCGTGCTCAAGTTCTTCACGTCCTATCGGGTGCTCCGCTACCTCGAGCGCCGGATCGCGGTCTACCTCCGCCGGGTCGCCGAGCAGCGGCTCACCCGCGACCTGGTCAAGGATCAAGTCCGCGGCCCGATCGAGGAATTCCTCGAGGACGAGAAGAAGAAGGGCACGATCTACAACTTCGACGTCGATATCGACATGGACGAGGACAAGTTCGCGCAGGGGGTTCTCGACATTAAGCTCGAGGTGCTGCCCGTGGGTCCGGCCGAGACGTTCGAGCTCAAGATCGACGTCCCGGACTTCAACAAGAAGGCGGCGAGCTAAGGAGTCTCACGTGGCGGACGACGAGAAGGACAAGCGGGACTACACCGATCCGTCGGGCGAGGGCAAGCCGAAGGACCTTCGGTACTCCTCGCTCGAGGACCGGAACATCCGGATCGATCGCAATCTCGACGGCTCGGGACACCTGACCCGCGGCGACAAGACAAAGATGTCGAGCCTCAACTTCTCGTCGAAGCATCCGGCGCGGACGGAGCGGGATCCCGATTTCGAGTTCCGTCCCGCACCGGCGAAGCCGGTGAAGCCGCCCGAGGCGGCGGCTCCCCCGGTCCCACCCGTCGCGGCGCCGCCGGTCGAGGCGCCGTCGCTCGCGACGCGAATCAAAAAGCTGTTCGGCATGTAATCGTCAGGCCCGGCGGCCGACGCGGCGACCGCCAACCTACCCGTCCGCGCCACTACTTGGAGATCCCGTATGGCCACGTACAATCGCGTCAAAGTAAAAGTCGACTCGGTCGAGTTCCGTCCCTCGGAGGTCATGTATCGGTTGAACCGAAACGCCAACCAGGTCGGACGCCGGGTCGGGGCCACAGCG
>JBDTOH010000760.1:0-2556 GCA_039933355.1 Gemmatimonadota bacterium
CGCCATCGAGGATCTGAGCCGCCGGTTCCGATCGGTCTCGAGGAAGAACTGCTCGTCGAGGTTGTGACGCGGATCCGAGTGGAACAGGACCCGTCCCCCGGTGTCGATGACGGCAAACTTGAACCCGGGCGGCAGGGCGACATCGTTGAGCGACAGCATGGAAATCGTCAGCGCTGCGACGGTCATCCCCGAGTCGGCGTTCCTGCTGGGCGTCGAGAGGACTGCCTCCTTGCGCCCGGTCGTCGCGGATCGGATCGATTCGAGAAACGTGTGCGAGTACGCATCCATCACCCGACGGTTCGAATCTGCAAAATCCGGCTGCGGGCCGGACGGGGCCCCGTTCCGCCAGTGGCGGAAGTACTCGCGCGAGCCGGTGGGGACGAGCGGCGTCGTGAAGCCGCCGGTGGCCAGCTTGATCTGCTGCATCCCGTTGTCGCCGATCAGCGCAAACGCCGAGAAGAACGGGTACGGAGCCTGCTCCCGTTTGAGGTCGGTGCTGTCGAACAGGTTTGGAAGCCGTTCCGGCGGTCTCTTATTGTCGGCCAACTGGCCGGCGGTCCAGGCGTCGAGCCGCAGGATTTGATCGTAGGCGGCCGCGATTTCGTTACCGACGTTGTGCAGGATGTCCTGGGACAACTGCTGCAGCTGCCCGTCCAGGTCGTCTTTGAGGCGACGGTAGGAATACCAGTCGACGGCGAACAGCACCACGAGCGCGATGCCGAGCAGGCTGCAGATACCGACCCCCAGCACGTCGATCACGCGGACCCGCTGTTCCTGCCCGATCAGCGCGAGCCGGAGAAACGGCCAGCTGAAGATCGCCAGCAGGATCAGCCCGCCGGTGAAGGCCATCACCGAAAACGAGACCGCGAGGCTGCTGTTGCGGAGCTTGCCGCTCTCGGTTAGGCCGGCAACCACCCATCCGAGCTCCTTCTCGGGGTGGGCAACCTCCGAGAGGGTCGCGCAGCACGGCTGCAGATACAGCACGTAGTCTCCGCCCGAGATCTGCACGTCGAGCACCTGGGACGCGCGGCCGAGGCCGGCGAACGGCTGCTCCTTCCATTTGTCGTCGGGTTGCCGTCGAAGGATGCCGTCCAGGCTGGTCAGCCGCACGTCCGACGCGGCTTCCGAGTAGATCACTCGGCCGGACGGCGTCACCAATACGAGCAGATCGAAGGCGTCCTCGCCCACTTGGTGGTTGAAGATCGGGGCCAGCAGTCGCTTGAGCTCGACTCGGAACGGTGTGACGGTCGAGTCGGTACGCTGGCGTGCCGTCCCGCTCCGCGTCCAGGCCGTCCCCGCGTCGTCGATGAAACGTGCCTGAACGACCGATGCGGTCCCGGTCGTGGCCGGCTCGAGCCATCCCGGTTTGCGGCAGGTGGCGTTCGAGTCGGTCGAGTCCGCCGGTAGCTCCGGCTGCACATAGGTGAGCAGGTCGACGTAGCCGTTCGATGCCGCGACGATGCAGCGGAACCGTTCGGCAAAGCGACGCCCGCGGTAGTAGTTCGAAAAGCTGGCGAGGACCTTCTCGTGATCGTCGAGCGACGCCTGAATCTGCGATCCGACAGTCGACAGGAGGCGCAGGTCTCGCCCCTTCAAATACTCGAGCGAGCCCTTGACGTAGAAGGAATAGTAGACCGCGACCACGCCAACGCCGACCAACAGGAACACGACCGGCACCTTCAACGCTCTCAGGTATGCCGAGGTTCGGGACGTTGTCCTGGCGGGGTCGGAACCCTTGCTGGTGGCCGCCATCGCCCCGCCCGCTCGTTAACCCGCGGAGCGCCCGACATCGATTTGTCGGCCGCACGGATGGAAGCCACTCGGTTGCGGGGGGCGGAGCTTCGGTGAGGATTCAGCGGGTGACTCGCGCATCCGATTGCCAAGCGCTGGTTCGTTGGCTTGCGATACGAGAACACTTCGGGCTCGCTGGAGCAGCCGTCGGCTAACGAAGCGTCTCGCCGAGCCGTTTCGCAGTCTTCAACCACCCGCCCGACGCCGGTCCTTCGTACAGCTCCTGCGTCTGAGTTTGGCGAGCGGAAAGATCCATGAGGGGGAGGACCCACTCCGAGCCCAGCTCGACGCCCGTGGGCCGGGGGCGGGTCAGAATGTCCTGGATATACCGAAAGACTTCGTTCGCTTCGTCGAGGGTCCGGTCGTACCGGCCCGCGATGTCCGCCAAGTCGTCGGTCGAAAGGATTCCGGGAACGCGAGAGCGGCCCGACCTTCGCTCACCTACTGGTCCAAGATGACGGCTTCGATTCTTCTTCATCCAGCGCTTTCCCCGACTTAAGACTGCCTCGTGCCCCAATCGGGCCCTCTCTCCCCGCCATCCCAAGGGTCTAGATCGAAGGGATGAACGTGGAGAAAACAGTACAGCTTTCCGAGACTAGCGCAAGGACAGAGCGGAATTCATCCAGTCTAACTCTCCGCCAGCCTCCTCATCCCCGCCGTCGCCCGCTCGACTTGTCGGCTGACCCGGTCCAGGGCATCCCCGACAATCCCGACAAACGCCCGTGCCTGCGCCCATTCCCCCCGCTCGACTCCCTCCCGAATCGC
>JBDTOH010000761.1:0-2552 GCA_039933355.1 Gemmatimonadota bacterium
CCGCAACTGCGAGTCGGCCGGCCTAGTGTACCGGCGCAGGTCGATGCTGTGGTGAGCAGAGCGTTGGCCAAGCTGCCGGCGGATCGATTCGCGAGCGGAGCCGAGCTAGTGCAGGCGCTCGTGGGCAGCCGGGTTGCGGGAGAGATGATTGCTACAACGACAACGTCCCGTGCTGCGGCGACCAACCGGCGACTAGTCATGCTGCTCGCGAGCATGCTGCTCGGGACAATTGCTGTGGCCGTGTGGGGCTGGCTCCGGCCAACGCACACGGCGAACGAGGTCGGAGTCAAACGCTTCGAGATCCCCTTGCCGTCGGACGTTCCCGCTCGGGAGATCGCTGGCTCCCGGATTGCGCTGGCGCCGGACGGCAAGACCCTGGTCTACCTCGGCATCGCCGACAGTACTCGGCGATTGTTCCTGCGGCGGCTCGATCAGACTGCCGCCCAGCCGCTCCCCGGCACGGAAGGGGCGTCCGTGCCGTTCTATTCGCCGGACAGCAAATGGGTGGGTTTTGTGGCTCGGGGCGAGATGAAGAAAGTTCCTATCGAAGGCGGTGACCCAATCACCCTCGCTCAAATCCCGGGTACGGTTGACGGAGCGACGTGGGGAGAGCGCGGGGTGATCGCGTTCACGTCCAGCACTGATCGAAGTCTGTGGCAGCTACCGGCCGAGGGTGGTACACCCGCGCTGGTGATTCGCCCGGATAGTTCCAAAGGAGAGGTGTGGCTCAGTCACCCCGCGTTTCTTCCGGGCGGCGATGCGGTCTTGGTCGATCGATGGCTGAGCCCGCCCGCGAGCGAGGTTATGGTCGTAACACTCCGAACCCGAAAGGCAGTCCGTCTGGTTGGCGGTGGTGTCGCCCAATACGCCCGAGGTGACACGATCCTCTTCTTTGACGGCGAGAGCAACTCGCTGGAGGCTGTCCGAATCGACTTAGGGAAACTTCAGATGCGAGGATCCCCGTTCCCGCTTCGCGTGCTGCCGAACAATACGCTCAACGGATGGGAGTATGCCTGTTCCCGTGATGGGACGCTCATCTTCCTGCCGTTTCCCAGCTACGAGACAACGTTGGTAGTGGTCGATCGCCAGGGCGCTGCAAGGCCGCTGGCCGCCGACCCAAAGGCATACGGAAACCCTCGGTTCTCGCCCAACGGAAAGCGCGTAGCGGTCACTATCCCGGAAGCGAGTGGAAACCATATTTGGCTCTACGGGGTCGCAGACCGAACGGTCACGAAGCTCACGCTTGCAGGCAATGTCGAATTCCCGGCATGGACGTCGGACGGCCAGATGATCGCGTACTACTACGACCGCGGCGATACGACCGGCGTTTTCTGGACAAGAAGCGACGCCACTGGGTCTCCCCAGCCGGTCCAGCTCAGCAAACAAATTCTTTTCCCTGAAAGTTGGACCCCCGATGGCCTTTCGATAGTGGCCGAAGAACTAGCCTTGCGTTTTCTTTGGGTGGTCCCGATCGACTCGGCGATCAAGCCGCACCGTCTCGAAGAAGTAGGGTACCAGCAAGCTCATCCAGCGCTCTCGCCTGATGGGCATTGGTTGGCGTATACCGCGAATGAGTCCGGCCAGTGGGAGGTTTACGTTCAAGCGTTTCCAGGGCCGGGCAGCCGGGCCCAGGTGTCCCTCAACGGTGGGCTGATGCCGGTCTGGAATCGGAATGGGAAGGAGCTTTCTACCGAAGCGGCAATCGGCTATATGCGGCCGCAGTCAACACCGGATCTACCTTCAGCGTTACGGACCGGCACATGCTGTTCGAGTCCCCGCAACTCCGATCGAACGACATTTCACGTGACTACGACGTCAGTCCCGATGGCAAGCATTTTATCATGCTTCAGCGCGCAGACCCGCTCGAGAAACTGGTCGTCGTCTTGAACTGGGCCGCGGAATTGACTGGAGCAAAGTCCAAGTGACTGCAGCGGTGAACGGCCTGACCGCCGCCCTTGCCGACCGCTATCGGATCGACCTAACGCCTGACGGCCAGCCCCGCCTCCTTGGCGAGGGCGGCATGGCTACCGTGTACTCGGCGGTCGATCTCAAACATCATCGCAAGGTCGCGATCAAGCTGCTCCGCGCAAACGTCTCCGCGGTCGTTGGGGCGGAGCGCTTTCTTCACGAGATCCGAGTCACCGCCAATCTCCAGCATCCCCACATTCTCGGCCTCCTCGACTCAGGCGTCGTCACCGTCGACCGTGAGGACGGTTCCAAGCAGACACTCCCGTACTATGTCATGCCTCTCGTCGAGGGCGAGTCGTTGCGAGATCGCCTCAAGCGGGAAATCCAGCTGCCGGTCGAAACCGCGGTGGAGATCACCCGAGCCGTGGCCAGCGCGCTCGACTACGCCCACCGGCATGGCGTCATTCATCGAGACATCAAGCCGGAGAACATCCTGCTCCACGATGGGCAGGCTCTGGTCGCGGACTTTGGGATCGCGTTGGCATTGAGCACCGCGGGCGGCGCCCGATTGACTGAGACCGGGCTCGCCTTGGGCACGCCACAGTACATGAGCCCCGAGCAAGCGGTAGGGCAACGCGAGATCA
>JBDTOH010000762.1:0-2544 GCA_039933355.1 Gemmatimonadota bacterium
CGCGCGGCGCCCCACAAAAATGAACCGCAGAGGACACAGAGAGCGCACCGACGATCGATCGTCAGTGCCCTTTGTGGTTCGATTCTTCGGCTACAGCTCCGGATTGCGCGGGAACTTCACGTAGGGCAGGCGGAAGGTGAGCTTCTGGAGCCCTTGCTCGACCGATGCCAGCGTTACTTCGCCGATCTGCAATTTGCCGTTTCGCTTACGGCCGAAGAGGTCAAGCAGCCGGCTCGTAGCGGTGAGCCCAAGCCGCTGAAGATCGGAGCGAAGCTCGTCGGCCGTGACCCACGAGTGTTGGCCGATGTCCTCGCCGTAGGCTTCGCGACGCACCCTTTGCATCAACGACGAATCGAACGCTGCGTAGGTCTGGTCGTAACCTTTCGGCGGCGACTGCTCGGGCACTGTCATGGCTGTCAGTAGCTCGAGCCGCCGCCGCCGCCGCTCGACGCTCCGGAGCCGCCGAACGAGCTTCCTCCGCTCGCCGACCCGCCTCCCGACGAGGATCCGGCCGAGACCGAAATCCTCGGCGTGGAGTGCCGCTGCACGTCAGTCCGTTTGCAGCTTTGGCAGACCATGGTCGTCTCGTTGAGGCCCTCCGAGATCGTCGTCGCGGTTCGGATTGTCCGAGTTTGGGTCTTCACCGTCCAGAATCCGCAGCTCCGGCACTTGGAGTAGGAGCTCATCCACCGCCGGTATTGCAGCACCAGTTTCTCTCCACAGGCATCACACACCCAGACGTCGTAGTCCGCCGAGTCGAGCGTTTCTTCCGCGAGCTGGCCCTCGCTGAGCGCGGCGTCGTCGGCGGATTCGTCGAGCAGGCGCATCGGCCCGTGCCCGCGGGGGCACTGACGCGGCCGGCGCCGGCGGCGGCGCTTCCACAGGATGGCGGTGGCACCCGCGCCGAACAGGCCGACGCTCACCGCCCCGATTAAGCCGAGCGGTCCAGTCGTCCCGTCAGGCGCGCCACGCTGAGGTGCGGTCATTGCGCCGGCGGGGACGGAGCCCGCGAGCAGCGCGGCCACCGCATCGATTCCAGCTCCGATCGCCCCGGCGTAGTCCTGGCGCCGGAGCAGGGGGATGACGGCGTCGCGGCAGATCCGTCCCGAGACCGCATCGGTGATGATCCCCTCGGCGCCGACGCCGGTCGTGAACCAGCACTCGCCGCGTCTGTTAGGCGAGAGCTCTTTCGGGACGAGCAGCAGGAGGACGCCGAGGTTGCGGCGGGCGGATCCGATCGAATCGACCGAGCCGATCCGCCACTTTCGGAAGATGGCGGTCCCGACCTCGAACGGGGGGAAGTCGGCGAGATCGCGGAGGATGGCGACGCCAATGTCGCCCCGCCCGGTGGATTGCACCTCGGCGATTCGGGCATTGAGGCGGGTGATGTCGGTGGCCGAGAGGATCGGGCCGCCGTCGGAGATGAAGCCGTTCACCGGCACCGGCGGCAGCACGTCCTGGATGCCGCGCTGCTGGGCATCCACTCCGGCCGTCCAGAGCGCGAGCGCCGCCACGATCGAGGTCAACGACGAGGTCTTCGGAATCATCGATCTCCCTGGTTATGACCGCTCGCCACCGAACGGAACGTCGTTCGAAGACGGGGTCAGAACAAGGGGTCGGGAGGTGGAGCCCCGGCATCGTCGCCGATGCCGGGTTCGAGGCGCTGACTACTTGCCGGCTGCCGGCTTGGCGGCCTTCGTGCGGGCGAGGCTCCGCTTGCGGGCCGCTTGCGCGAGGGCCGCGGCGGCCGCGACCGCTCCGGTCACCAGCGCGACCTTTCCGACCTTCTTCGCGACCGCTACTCGGCGCCGCTTGACGCGCTCCTTCTTCACTGCCTTGACCAGCGACTCCACTTTGGCCATGGCACCGCGCGCGGCGCCCTTGCCTTGCTTCGCCATCTTCTTCATCAGCTTGCCCATCGGTCATCCTCCAAATTGTCCGTTCGTCGACATCACCGGAAACGGCAGGGAGACGAGGCGCGGCCTCCTCGTGTACACGGCGCTCGAGGGGGGGAGCTTCCGGTCGATGACCGTTCGCTCCAGGCGGCCGCGCCGACTAGAACGTCAATCCGGCCATCAGCATGAACGACCGCGTCTTGTAGCTGTTCTGGTCGGTCAGCGTGCCGAGCTTGAGGTCGTTAAGGCCGTAGACATATCGGCCCTCGACCGAGAACCCGCGCCGCGCACCGAATCGCAACCCTCCACCGATGACGCCGGCGTACGTCGTCTTCTTCCGGTTTCCATCGGGGCAGTCGAAGTCATTGGCCTTACAACGGAGCTCGAACGAGATCTGAGGTCCGAGATAGGCGAACGGCCGGACGCCGGGAGTCGGCACCATCAGCCGCAAATACACCGGGACGTCTACGTAGTCGAGCTTGCGCTCATCGGTCGGCGTGTCGCTCTTGACTCCGCGTTGCGCGAAGAGCGCCTCGACCCCGATCCCCGCCACGCCGCTCGTCACAAACCCGAGCCCGGCGGCGAAGCCGGTCCTGCCCTCCAATGACCCGGGCAGCAGACCCTTATTCGACACGTTGCCGAACGAAAG
>JBDTOH010000763.1:0-2543 GCA_039933355.1 Gemmatimonadota bacterium
GGGTCATGATCCGCCGCAGCGTGATCGGCTCGGGGAACGTGGCCGGCACCTTGAAGTCGAGATACTGATTGATATCGGCGTCGAGGTCGAGCTTCTTGGCCTCCACCATCTGCATCACCCCGGTCCAGGTGAAGAGCTTGGTGACCGATCCGGGGCGGAACAGCGTGCGGGCCGGGTCCACCGGCGTCCGCTTCGCGAGATCGGCGTAGCCGTATCCTTTGAGGAGGATCACCTGGCCGTCCTTCACCACTGCCACCTCCGCGCCGGCGACATGCTTGGCCGCCATCTGCGCGGCGAGCACGCCGTCGATGAACGCCTCGAGCCCCGCCGGATCGATCGGGTGCCGGGCCGTCGTGGTGTCCCGGGGCGTGCCTAACGCACGCCCGGACCCCGGCGCCCCGACCGACGCGAGCAGGAGGACCGCGGCCTGAAATCGCAAGCAGGTCATAGCAAAGCTCCGAGCGTTATGAAAGTTGCAGCCGGCCTGGGCTCAGGTGCGGCGAGGCGCCTTCTTCTTCACGGTCTTTTTGATGTCCAAGTCCTTCGGAGCTTGGCACCGCCACGCCTCCCTGATGATCGACCGAAGCTCCCGGGCGGTCACGGCAGGCAGGCGAACCAGGACGGCAGGAAACCCGTTGTAGTGCGGCTCGGTGAAGAACTTCGCCGGATCGAGGCCGAGGCGGAAGTCCTTGTCGTCGAGGTTCGCCACCCGCACCGCGATGACGTTCGGCTGCGGCACCCGGGGCTTTTTCGGCAGGGCCCGCTCCATCCAAACCCAGACGAAACCCTTCAGCTTGCCCTTGTTGCGCACCGAGAACGCGAAGTGGTTGGCCCCCTCCTCGGTCTCGGGCAGTGAGAGCGCAATGCGGCGAACATCAGCCTGAGTTGCCATGGGGAATCGTCTCGCCCGAGCTCGTCGGTGGTTGCCAAGTCAAGATCTCGACGGTCGTCGTCGCGATCAAGTGGCCGGGCGGGTCACCGCCACTCGGCAGACCCAGCGGGTTCGCGCGCGCGGGCTCCCGATCGCCGACGAATCGTCCGAGAGGCTGTACAACGGCCCGAGCAGCGCACCCGCGACCAAGGGCATGATGACAATGGTGGTGATCGCGAGCGCGCTCTTTGCCAGTGCGGAGGCTCGCACGACGAGGACGATTGCCGCGAGTTGGAGGATGAGAATGTGCCGCCCCTCAGGTGACCGCTGTCATCCCGAGCGGATCGAGGAATCTACGCTCCACCATCTCCGGCTCCATTCCGAGGCGATCCGGACGGGTTACTATTCCAGTGCCGGCGGGACCGGCCTGCTCCGTTGACCGCATGGCCGCCCTGCGAAAATCACCCCGCGACCCGGGAATCAAGGGATGATGAAACCCCACGATCACCTCACCATCATCCGGAACCGCCATCGAGCGCGGGAGCTCCGGCTCTTCCGCAGCCTCGTCGAAACCTACTTCGTCCAGTCCGAGCGCGACGTCAACGACATGCCGATGGACTGGGAAGCCGCCCAGGCTGCCCGATCCCGCATCAACCAGATGCTGCCGCGCGTGCTTCAGATCGTTCAAGCGGCGGGCCTGGGCCATTCGGCGGCAACCACCGCGACCACCAATCCTGGTCCGTCGCTCGGTCGGGTCGAAGTGCTCCAGCAGATCTTCAACGCCCGCTACGGCGACGGCGTCGAACAGGAGATCTTCGACGTGCTCGACATGGCGCTCGGCGTCTACGAAAGTGGTCGGTTCGAGGCGTTGGCGCGGACGGTCAATCCGTTGCACTACGCAGCGGTGGCCTTCGCGTTCCTGGCCCGTGCGCCCCGCCGGATACTGGCCGCCCTCGGCCTCGGGCGCCCGTCCGCGCCCCGCCTGCAGGCGGCCGATATGGCTCGGCTCGAGTCGGCGGCCGCGCGGCTCGCCGACGCCGAAGAGCTGATCGACAGCCGATTGGCTGCCGTGGTGGACCGCCAAGCTCTGCGCCACGCCGAACACGCACGCCAGGTGGCGGAGCTCGCCGAACGCCTCGATTTCGCCGAACGGATGCTGGCGCAGCACCAGCCGCTCAAGCGCCTCGACGCACCGGCGGAGAGCGAAATCACCACGCCCGTGTAGTTCCTTCCGCCGCTCCGACCCGGCGCGACTTCGTCAAGGCGACAGCCGCAGCGGCCATCGGAGCACCAGGATCGAGTCGCCAACCCAGGCAGACACTCGGTCCGATTGCCGGTACTCCCCAGCAGGAGCGACGTAAGCGGTCCCATCCGTTTTTGTACCTTCTGTCAGCCAATGACGCTCATTGAAGGTCGACGATGTCGGGCGCAGGTTGGTTTGGATTCGCGGAAGGCGAGGAGAGTCGCAGCGCCTCAGCCGAGCCGGTTCACCTGGCCGATGAAGAGGATCGTGCCCGAGAACCGCTCCCGAATGATGAACAGGAACGGGCGGTCGACGACAAACGACGGAGGAGCCGAGGTGACGCCGACTCCCACCCCGGTGGCGGCGGCGGCTTCGGTCCCCTCCTCGTTGACCTCGACGAACGCCTTCTGGAGCACCCGGGTTATGTAG
>JBDTOH010000764.1:0-2537 GCA_039933355.1 Gemmatimonadota bacterium
ACACAAAGGCATTCCATGGCACGGTCTCGGCATATGTCTTCTTGTACGAGAAGGTTTTCGTGCCCTCGGAGGTACGCCGCGAGAATTCGAGCGACTGGTTACCAAACGCCGCGGTGTGGTGAAGGCGCTGATTCGACACCGGCGCGTTCGGTATGTAGGTGTCCATCGACCAGGTCTTGATCGAGCCATCCGGCCGAAGATCGGCCTCCCAATGCCGCCGAGTCACCGTCGGAGAACGCCCGACGGCGTCGCTGACAATGTGATCCCCAGTGCGCGTGACGCGTTCGACCGACGTGGTGTCGTTCCCCAGGACGGCAACGAACCCGTACGTCTGACCTTTCGACGGCGTACACGCAGCGAGGAGCAGCAGGAGAGTACGTCGGGGGATGGCGTGCCTGAGTGTTTGCATCGGTTTCTCCTGCCCGCGCTTGGGGGGCAACCGTCGGCCGTTGGCCCTCCCAGCGACCGACAGGGAAGCATTGTCCGGCCGTTCGTGCGAGAACACCCGTTGGGATGGTCCTTTGCCGAACTCGAACATGGAGAGCAATGGAGTCATTCCGAGCCGAAGGCGCCTGTCCAAAGCGAAGCGAAGGAAGGAATCTCCGAACTGGCGACGCCTGACCAGAGCGTGAACCGCCTGGGGCCAACAGCGTCTCGACGGGGTGAACCGCGGAACGTCAATCCGTGCCACTCCGTACGATGGGCATCCTCGACCGGAGTTCTGGATGTTCACTCGCCGCAACGTCTTCCTGGCGCTCATCGGTATCGGTGCGGGTACGACCGAAGACGTGCTCTCTGCTGGCTCTCCTCAGCTCGTCACAGCCCACCTCACGTCCGCAACACTTGAGATCCACAACTCGGTCAGGGTAGCACCCGACAGCGCGATCAAACCTGGCGGCACCCAGCAACTCGTGCTTGAGGAAGTCCCTGCCCCTGCGGCGCCTGGCACGATGCGGGTCATCCATCACAGCGGCACCACCACGAATTACTTCATCGATACGCTGGTGTTCAAGCGCGTCGGCCTGGCGCCCATCTGGGAACATCTGTACCAGGTATCGACCACCCGGAATCGGAAGATGACCCGGATGATTACCTACCACGGCACTTCGGCCGAGGTCGTCACGCAGTCCAACGATTCCGCGGCGCGCACCGACACGATCCGGTTCGTCGCCCCACCTTTCGGATTCAATCAGCTCGAACAGGTGCTTCAGTCGGTCCCTCACCGCGAAGGCTATCACGCGGTGGTCGCGCTGTACTCCGAGGGTGACAACGCGCAGGAACTCGACACCATCAGCGTGCTGGGGCGCAGCTCGGACGGCAAGGGATGGAAAGTCAGGTTTGCCGATCGGGTCTTCTCGGCGGTATACGTCGTCGACGCGACGACGCGCCACCTCCTCTCCAGCGAGAGCAAGGCACAGAAGCCGGGGCCTATGGTGGCCTATTCGGAAATAACGACCTCAAGTCCGAAGCCCTGATTGCCGGAGTGACCGCGCAATGACGTTCATGCGCGGGTGCTCCGGGTTGACTGTTGCGCGCGTTCAATGACGAGGCGTTTGGGTTCGTTGATCCCGACGGCCGCCCGGGATTTGAGATGGCGCAAGCGACGCCGCGCTGGGAGAAATGGTTCCAGAAGAATTTCCCGATGACGGCGGAGGGCAGGGGGGGGCGCGACGGATGGGCGCCCGGGTGCGCGTCCATCCGTGCCGCGATGTGATGAAGGCGCTGATTCGCGGCCGATGCGTTCGGTATGTACACATAAAGGGTCTTGCACATAAAGGGGTTGCACCCGCGCACCTGCACCGTAGATTTCAGGCTCAACGCCCAGGGAGGCTGCCATGCTCACCAGTCGTTTCGGCCTGTTGCTCAGGAGCGCCCGGACGCACCGTAATCTCAGTCGGGTGGAGCTCGCCGAACGTGGCGGGGTCAGCGTGAGGCTCGTCGCCGAACTTGAGCAGGGGAAGCGGCCCAATGTGAGCCTCGAATCCGCCATGAAGCTGTTTCGCGCGGCCGGCGTCACGGTCGTCGCGAGCGCGCCAGATGGCGGCGTCGTTGAGATTCGCGATCCTGCCGCGGCGGCAGCGGAGCGCGGCGAGCGGGCCGCGCAACGTCGAAAGACGTGGACCGGCCGTCAGGTTCGCTTGCGCGTTTCGGGGGACGAACCGCTCCCCGAACGGTCGGCGTCGAAGCGCCTGGTGTCTGTTGCGCGGGTTTCGAGGCAGGCCTACTCCATCGCTGCGGCCGGGCCACGGCTCGCAAGACGCTAGGCGAAAGGAGAGTCGGGACAGTGAGCTCTGCGCCCCCCGGGGCGAACAGCGGCCTCTCGCCGGATTTCCAGGACTTCATTGTCCTTCTGACCGAACACAAGGTCGACTGTGTGCTCGTGGGCGGTTACGCGCTGGGCGTGCATGGGGTCATCCGCGCCACGGGCGACATCGATTTCATCTTTCGTCGGACCACGAAGAACGTGAAGCGTCTCATCGGGGCGATGATTGAGTTCGGTGCGCCGGCCAATGTGATCAATGAGGCCACGCTGATGA
>JBDTOH010000765.1:0-2523 GCA_039933355.1 Gemmatimonadota bacterium
CCTTTGGGCCTCGCCGTCCATACAGCGGTCAGCGACAAGCGGAAGACTTACCTAAGACTTCCGAAGCTGGATGCGACTGCCGAATCGCTTCGTGGCGCAATCATAAGCGTCGACCTCGACGAGCAGACCTAGTCGGTGCGGAGCGGCAGACAGGTCAGAAGCGAACTCTATGGAACGAGCGTCCCACGTAACCGCTCGAGCTTCTCGCGCAGGATGCGTCCACTCGTGCCCGCCAGTGGATACCGAGCCAACCGTTCGAGCGCACCTGCGATGTGCGCGAGCGCTAGATCTCGCTCGCCGTCCTCGGCTTCCAGCGTGGCCAGCCGCAGCAGTGCACCCGGACCACCGAACATCGATTCGGTCCGATCGTACTCGGCGACGGCCTCAGCAAACCGGCGCTTGCTCGCCACCCGGTCCTTGTGATCGAACAGCAGCAGTCGTGCGTGTTGTGCGAGCCCTGCGCCAGCGTAGTAGTGCTGGCCGGCCGCGCTTGCGGCCGTAACGCTGCTCTCGAGGAGAGCCTCGTCGATCTCGAGGTCGAGAATCTCGCGTGCATCGCACACGAGAACGCCGGCAACAGCTCGGGCGGCTGGATCGACGAGTTCGACGGGCGCCGCGAGAACTGGCTCGGCAAGCTCGATCACACCTGCGCTGTTGGCCTGCAACTGGAGCTCACTCGCGAGATCGACGCGCGCGTTCGACCACGGAACGCCGACGTCTCCGGCCGCTACCTCGTGACGAAGACGCCGTGCTTCGGTCGGGTCCTCGGCGTGAATCGCTCTCGCTCGGGCGAGTTTCTGTTCGTTCGTCATCGGATCGGACGGTAGTTCGGGTTGGGGGTGAATTCGCCGGGTACCAATTGGCCGCGCCTGTTCACCATCATCTTGTACGCACCGACGATCCGTTCTTTCGGGATGCCGGCGAGCACGGCCTGTTCATGTTCGCCCGGCAAGGGATTGTCACCATACGTACCATCGGGTTTAGGGACCCGACCCTGCAGCTCTGCATTGAGATCCCAGCTCGGGGTCCCATCGATCTTGTAGACCCAGCCGTTCTCTCCGGCCCACTGACCCGCTCCAGCCTCTCCATTTTGAGTCATCGGCGTTCGAGTGGTTCCGCGAAAGGCGCTGTCTCCGCCTTGAGCCACGTGATCGGTGAGACTGACGTTGGGGCCACGGCTCGAGAGGCCCTTCTCGAAAACGACCGAAGGCGGCTCGGAATCTGTGCCGTAGTGGAGCTCGCCACCTTGCACGCTGGGCTCGATGGACTTGCCGTCCGGCAATGTTGCCCGCGGGTTGCGATAGATGTCGGGACTCGTCTTGCCGGCGTCTTTGGCGAGGGCATCCTCGAACCGCACGACGGCTTCCTTCGGCATTCCTGAGGCGATCAACTCGTCGCCGATCTTCGCTGCTTCGTGAACATTTCCCTCGGCGATGGCCCTCTCCGACGCTGCCATCAACTCGATCTGAACATCAGAGAGTGCGCTGGGCGGTACACCCGCGCGTTGCGCCGCTTGCGCGACACGAGGGTTTTCGAGGGCTCGATACGGGGATTCGCCGGCAGCAACCGATGCCGCCTCGTCCGCGACAACCGCTTCCTCGGGGATAAAGCCCTTGGCCTTGGGGCTCATTCCATTCAGGAGTCCGCCCATGGCTCCGCCAAAGCCGCCACCAATCAAGGCAGCTTTCAGATAGTCGATGGGCGAGGAAAAGCCGTCCTGCTCGCCGCTGATGTAGACGTTGTACGCATCAGACGTCGCGAGCCCGGCAACGGACCCGACACTTCCGCCCGCGAAGCCTGCCCCGATAGCTCGAGCGGTGGTGACCGCCGCCGCACCGCCACGAACAAACTTGTCGGCCATACCGCCCGTCAACACGGATACGAGCCCCATCGCGACGGTGCGATTCACCAGGTGACGCTTTGAGTCCGCGTATTCACTCGAGGAAATTTCGCCCTCGGTGAAGGCATCCCGAGACTTCCCGTAGGACGAGTTGAAGCCGAACGTCGCGAGGTCGGCAACGAAGTTCAGCGCACCGCCAACACCGGGGACACGGCCGAGATGGTGATGGACCGAGTTGTCGTGCGTTTCCCATTCGGAGTCGAGACTGGGCCCGTAGAGGTCCTTTCCACCGATGAAGTAGTTCTGGAGATAGGTTTTGATCTCCGGAAATCCGCCGCCGAGGCTGTCGTGGAGCTCCTTGATCGGCTTCCAGCCAAAAGATTTGCAGAACGTGTGCAGGAGATCGCGCTTCTCCATTTGCATCAGCAGCCGGGCTCGGGTGTCCGGGTCCGTCGTGTAGAGCTGACGCAGCACGATGCTCATGTTTTCCTGACCGCCCATCCGGATCCACATCGCAGCTTCGTCGATGTCGAAGCTTCCCGTGTCCCCGAGCCAACCCGTATGCGCGGCCTGCTTCGTGGCCGTCGCGAGAACGTCGCTCGGCTTGGACTGCATGGGCGACGTTGCCGTCACATCGAGGACGGTCCACAGCGGCCCGAGTGCCGCCTTGAGGAAGGCGAGAT
>JBDTOH010000766.1:0-2519 GCA_039933355.1 Gemmatimonadota bacterium
GAACCACTTCTGCGCATAGCCCACGCGAAGCCGGCTCGGCTCGATCGCGGCGTCGTACGCGAAGCCCATGTCGATCACCGGGGGCACCGTGGGATCGGGCCCGTGGATCGCGGCGAGCACGAGCGCGGCATCCTCGACGGTTCGCGTGAGCGGGCCGACCCGCGAGAGACTCGAGGTGAGCGGCATGCCGCCGTGGCGCGGCACCCGTCCGAACGTCGGCCGGAGCCCCACGATGCCGCACCGATCGGCGGGATTGAGGATCGAGCCCAGGGCGTCGGTCCCGATCGAGAAGGAGCAGAGAGCCGCTGCCGTTGCCGAGCCCGATCCCGCGCTCGATCCGCCCGACGACTCTTCGGGGTTCCACGGGTTGCGGCACCGCCCGCCGAACCACGTCTCGCCATTGCCTAACGCACCGAGCGCGAGCTTGCCGAGCAGTACGGCGCCGGCATTCCGGAGGCTGGTGACGATCGTGGCGTCCTCCTCCGGGACCCGCGTCTGAAACAGGGCCGAGCCCCAGGTGGTCCGGATGCCGGCGGTATCGAACGAATCCTTCATGCCGTACGGGATCCCGTGGAGCGGTCCGCGGTAGCGACCGGCCGTTACCTCCCGATCCGCCAGGTCGGCCTGCGTGAGCGCGAGCTCTTCGGTGACGGTGATGTAGCACTCGAGCGCCGGCGCGATCCGCCGAATCCGCTCGAGGTAGATCTCGGTCAGCCGCCGGCTGGTGAGCTGGCGGGTCCGAATCCAGTCGCCTTGCGCCCGGGTCGAGGCGAATGCGATGTCGGCGGCGCTCGCGGGTAGCCTAACGGGAGCCGCCGGAGCGAGCGCCAGCCGGTTCTCCTGCGCGGGATAGGCAACCCCAGGCAATCGCGGATCGAACGTAATCCCGGGCTTGAGGCTCCGCGGCCGGGGCACCGCGCGGACGGCCTTGACCGCCGCGATCTGTCCCGGCATGGTGGCGACGAGCGCCCGGCGAGCCTCCGCGGTGAACGTCACCGCGTGAATGCGCTCCGCTTCGGCGATTGTTTCGGTGGTGATCTCGCCGGCCGGGGCACGCCGGGGAATGGCGTCGGCCGGAGCTCGCCGAATCGGCTCGGGCAGCGCGAGAAACGCCGCGCTCGTGAGAAACAGCCTCCGAGAGAGTTGGCTGCTGGAATCGTCCGGTCCGCCGGTCGTCTCGTCCATCATGCCCCCCACACTTTCTCGTACACCCGAAGCCAATTGGCGCCGAGGAGCTTATCCAGGTCGGGCTCCGACCAGCCGCGCGATCGGAGGCCGGCGATGAGATTCGGGAGCTTCGAGATGTTCTCGTAGTCCTTCGTCGTCACGGCCGGCCCGTCGCTCAGCGCGTCCGGAGGAAACGTCAGTGAATTCTCGGCCCGGTGATTGAGCGCCTCGCCCCAGCCCCAGACGAAATCGGGGCCTAACGCGATGTGGTCGATGCCGATCCGCTTCTTCATGTAGTCGTATTGCTTCAGGTGGACGTCCAGCGTCGCTTGCGGGCTGGTCTTGCCCTGGGACTGATAGTTCGCCGGATTCCGCATCTGGAAGTCCGAGATCGACGTGATTCCCACCTCGCCGCCGGTCCACGCGATGGCCTCGAGCACCCGATCGGTCGTCGCTCGCGCGTTAGGGTTGAGCGCTGCGGAGTTGGTGTGAGTGCAGATCACCGGCACCCCGGTCGACATCTCGAGCGCGTCGAGGCTCGTCTGCTCCCCCGTGTGGCCTGCCACGTCGAGAATCATCCGGATCTTGTGAACCTCCTCGACCAACCGGTGGCCGGCTCGAGTCAGCGGGACTCGCGGATCGAGACAACCGCCGCCGAAGACGTTGGCGACGTTGTAGCAGATGCCCTGAAATCGCTGGCCCAGGTCGTAGTAGAGCTTGAGACCGGCCACGAGCTGCCCGTAGGTGCCGCTCACGTCCTTGGGCATCATCGCTTCCAGCAGATTCGCGTGCTGCGCTCCGAAAATGATCGACCGCTTGCCCTGACTCTTGGCTTCGCGGATCTCCTTGACGGTGAAGGCCGGGACGATCACGTCGCGGTGATGCGCCAGGAACGCGTAGATCATCCCGTAGTACGCCGGCTCCCCCATGCTCTTGTGAACGCAGTCGACGCCGCCGGTCTCGAGGAGCTCGAGGAATCCCTCGTTGATGAGCGACGTGTCGAGGCCATCCACGACCACGCGAGACGACTGCGCTTCTTTCCGGCCCGGCCGCGCATAGGGAGCCAAGCCGAGCGCGGCTGTGGTCGCGGTCGCCCGCTGTACAAACTCGCGTCGATCCACTGGGTGCCTCTCGGTCGGAAGGTGTCGCTACCGCTTCAGCGATTGTCGGGAGAACCCGCGAGTCCCATCTCGCGGTAGATCAACAGCAATTCCTGCGGCAGCACGCGGAGCTGGTCCGAGCCATAGAACGCTCGGATGGCCGCGTACGTCTGAGGCACGACGCCCAGAACATCCGTCACGCCCCGCCGAAAGCCCGCCTCATCCCACACCTCGGCGCGGGGCCGTCCCGGC
>JBDTOH010000767.1:0-2517 GCA_039933355.1 Gemmatimonadota bacterium
CGGGCGTCGTCGCGGCGGCAACGGCCGCCGGGTCGGGCGCGCCGATGGTGGACGGCTGGACAACCTCGATCGACGGATCGGCGGCAAGGATCCGCTCGACCTCGTCCTTGTGCATCGAGCCGATCACCACCAGCAGCGTTCTCCCCGGCACCGACTCGGCGGCCTTCGCGATCCGGCGGGCCTGCATAAAGGTCCGGTAGAGGAACAGCCGGCGGGCAAGGTCGCGGGCGGCGTTAGGCCCGGCGGTCTGGTACCAAGCCCGGTTCGCCGCCCGATCCGGCTCCTGGTCGGCGAACAGGAGCGACAACCGGAGCGATGCGCTGTCGGAGAACACCAGGAATCCCTGGAAGCCGGAGCGGGGCCGGATCACCGGCGGCCGGTCGAGATCCACGCCGAAGCCAAGCAGCTGGTCGTCGAGCGGCGGCATCCAGTCGACCGGAAACAGCGGAATCTGCTTCGCCCGCGCGTAGGGGACGACGATCGACTGAATCTCGTAGGTGAACTCGTAGTGGTCCCCGCGGGCGAATTGCTCGGGCGGGCGCTCGATGGCGATGCCGTCGGGATGGAGGCGATCGAAGAACGCCCGGTAGGCCGCGGGTTGCGCGCGCTCCGATACGAGCTGCGCGGAATGGGAGACGCCGAGCACGACGACCCGGGTTCGGGTCGGTGTCTGGGCGGTTAGTGCGGCCGCCGTGAGCGCGGCAAGGCATCCGATGAGAGCCGGATGGGACCGGTTCATATGATTGGTCATCGGACGGAGTTTAATGGTCGCCGGCTCTGTCAGTAAGCGGCGATGAATCGGGGCGGGTGAGTTGCTTGTCGTTCCGGGTGAACCCCATTGCGCGGGGTCTGCGCGGCGCGGCCTCGATCCGTCGTCGCGCTCGCTCCTCGGGATGACCGATCCCGTCGATCTACCTAACGGCTAGATGACAATGGGGTATCGCTCGAGCGGGGCATCCCTTGAGTCGCCGGGGTCGTAGCGCCATGCTTCCGCCATGGCGATCGAATTCAATCGCGCGCACTATCGGGTTACCTATCCCGTTGCGGTCCGCCCGACCCTCGACTGGGAAGGACGGTCCTCCGTGGTCGTCGACGTCTCGGAGCATGGGATCGGCTTCCTGCATCCCGATGCGCCGGCGGAGATTGGCACGATCGTACGAGGGATCCTGCGGTTCAGGTCGAGTCAGGTGATCGCCGTGGCTGGAACGGTGGTCCGGGTGTTCGACGGTGTGGTCGGCGTGCGCCTCAGGACGGAGTTGCCGTACAGTCTCATCATGGAAGAACAGTTGTATCTGCAGAAACGGTTTCCTACCCGCTGGTAGCGCGCGTCCCAAGCTCAGATACGATCTAGTCCTCACTCCATCCAAAGAGCGATAGTGTTCCGTTCCTGAGTCTCTATGCTTCAATTTGCGGGTCTTGCTTGTCGGAAACGGCGCCGGGAGCGGACATCTCGGTCACCGGGCGCGTCCAGAGACGGCTTCCCGCGGAGATCGCTCCCGAACGATCGAATGTCACGCCAGGCTCCGAACGCTCGGCCAGGCAGCTCTCGGATACGCTCCCCTTCCGGGTCGGGGCGGTGAAACCTCGTTCAGTCGGGTGGGTTCGCCGGCCAAGCCTGCCGCCGAGCCTGCCTAACGGGAACGGAGGAGCTGGATCCGATCGGGCTCTCCTCCCGGATGAGCGAGACCGGATGAGGGATCCCGGCGGCGTCCGGACTCCACGACCAGGATCACTCAGTTGCTCGGGATGACATCTCTGATGGGGCGGAGCTTGTCCTTCACATGGGAGTCAGGGCGCATAACGGTCTCGCACGAGCTGAAGAAGTGGCGGAGCTGACGGCACCGGCCGGCGGCCGCGGAGGTTCCGTGCGGCTCGTCGTGATCACGGCGCTGGTCGCAGTGGCCTACTTTGCCGCCGCGCAGGTCGGCTACGCTTTTGCCATTCCTCAAGGGACCGTGACGCTGTGGCCGCCGGCCGGCGTCATGCTCGGCATTCTCCTCTTGGGTGAGCGGCGCGATTGGCCGGCGATCGTGGCGGGCGGATTTGTCGGCAGCTTGGGGTCCGACATCTTCTCGGGCCACTCGATGGGGGGCGCCGCCGTGGCAGCGGCAGTGAACTCGGTCGAAAGCCTGCTCGCCGCCTGGCTGGTGAGGCGGCGCCTCGGGCCGCGGATTCGGTTGTCGAACCTGCGCTCCGCCTTGGTGCTGACTGGCGTTGCGGTGGTGTTCAGCAATGCGCTCACCGCTTGCCTCGGCGCGGCATTGCTCTACTTCACGTCCCACACGCCGATTGCGAGCGGATGGTTCAATTGGTGGGTGGGTGGCGGCCTCGGGATGCTGACGGTCTCACCGCTCATCCTGGCTTGGGTCGACGTCGCCGAGCGGCGGCCGCCCATTCGGCGGGTGCAAGTGCTCGAGGCCGCGATTCTCGGCATCGCTCTCTCCCAAGTCTCTCACATCGCGTTCGGGTCGCAGCACGACTGGCCGGTTGAGCCAGGCCCGTACGCGGTCTTTCCAT
>JBDTOH010000768.1:0-2512 GCA_039933355.1 Gemmatimonadota bacterium
AAGGCGGCAAGGCGGCAAGGCGGCAAGGCGGCAAGGCGGCAAGGCGGCAAGGCGCTGCGAAGCTAATCGGGCGTACTTTGTCAGGGACTCACATTCAGGTCTGCTTCACACGGAGCAACCTGCCGCCCTGCCATCTGGCCGCCCTTCCTATGCCATCTCGCCGAGCACTCGTTCGTCCACCCGATGGCCTCCGTCGAATACCCTGATCTCCGCGTGCAGTCCTGCGTCCAGCAGACGGACCTGTTCGGTCTCGACTTGCGCGACGGGAACGAACTGATCGCGGTTCCCCACGACGATAATGATCGGATTCTCGGCGAGCCCGCGCTTCAACCGCTCGAGCTCGAGGTCCGGCGGAACCGTTCCGCCCCAGAGCACCAGCCGGTTCGGAGAGTATCTCCCCATGGCGGCCCACCGCGATGCAGTGGCGGCGCCTTGCGAGAACCCGTGGACCTCCAGCCGGGGGCGGGGCGGCAGATCGCCGAGCACTTCATCGGCGACGTCGTCCAGATATCCCACGTAGTCCACGATCTCGGCTTCGCGGTCCTCCTTCGTCATCCACGACGCGCCGACCCGTCGAGCGCCGCTCTCTTCGAAGTAGGCTCGGGAGAGCCCCTCCGGCGCGACGATCAGGCGGCCGGGCTTGACCGCCGGCTCGAACCACTTTGCGAACGTCCCGGCGAGCTGGCTGTACCCATGGAGAACGAACCAGACCTCGACCGCGCCGTCCCGCTCGCCAAGGACATAATAGCGGGCGGTGCGAGTCACCTTGATGCGGCGTACGGTTCCGGTCATCCTCTTCTCCACCCAATCTGAGCCGCTATCCCCGGTAGACGCCCCATGCGTTCCGGAGAACATCGCTGATCTCACCTAACGTCGCGCGCGCGCGAACCGCATCGAGGATCACTGGCATCAACGGGCCGGTGCCTCGGGCCGCGGCCTCGACCGCCGCGAGCGCCGCCGCCGCCCGAGCGCCGGCCCGGCGCGCCCGCGCCCGGGCGACCCGCGCCTTCTGGCGGGCCTCGAGCTCCGCGTAGTCCGGCAGCTCGATCGGCGTGGGCGGCTCGTCCGTCCTGAAGCGGTTCGTCCCGACGATGACCACGTCACCGGCTTCCTGCGCCTTCTGCAGGTCGTACGCGCTCTGGCCGATCGCCTCCTGGTAGTACCCCCGCTCGACTGCCTTGACCGCGCCCCCGATCTCGTCTACGGCTTCGATCAGCTTGCGGGCTTCGGCCTCGATCCGGTCGGTCAGCGCTTCGACGTAGAAGCTCCCCCCGAGCGGGTCCACGGTGCGGGAGACGCCGCTCTCGTAGGCGAGGATCTGCTGGGTCCGGAGCGCCAGCGTCGCAGCCTGGGCCGTCGGCAGCGCCAGCGCCTCGTCATACCCGTTGGTGTGGAGCGATTGGGTCCCGCCTAACGTCGCGGCGAGCCCCTGGACCGCAACCCGCACGATGTTGTTGAGTGGCTGCCGGGCTTGGAGCGTGACGCCCCCGGTCTGGGTGTGAAAGCGGAGCTTGCAGGTCTGATCGTCGGCCCCGAAGCGCTCCCGCGCCAGCCGCGCCCAGAGCCGCCGAGCCGCCCGGAACTTGGCGGCCTCTTCGAACAGGTCGCTGTGGGCGGCGAAAAAGAACGAGAGCCTCGGACCGAACCGCTCGATCGGAATCCCGGCGGCGATCGCACGCTTGCAGTACTCGAGCCCGTTCGCGAGCGTGAAGCCGACCTCTTGTACGGCAGTGGCGCCGGCCTCGCGGATGTGGTAGCCGCTGATCGAAATCGGATTGAAGCTCATGCCCTCGTCGGCGACGTACCGGAAGATGTCGGCGATGAGTCGGAGCGACGCTTCCGCGGGGTAGATGTACGTCCCCCGCGCGATGTACTCCTTGAGGATGTCGTTCTGAATGGTCCCGGAAAGCTGGCGACGCGAAACCCCCTGCTCCTCACCGACTACGATGTACATAGCGAGGAGGATCGCCGCGGTCGCGTTGATCGTCATCGACGTGGAGACCCGGTCGAGCGGGATCTTGGTGAAAAGGACCGCGAGATCATCCACCGTGTCGATGGCCACGCCGACCCGCCCGACCTCTCCCTGCGCCATCGGATGATCGGAGTCGTACCCCATCTGGGTCGGCAGGTCGAACGCGGTGGACAGACCGGTCTGGCCCGCATCGAGAAGCAGGCGAAAACGGCCGTTGGTCTCCTCCGCCGTGCCGAACCCGGCGTACTGGCGCATCGTCCACAGCTTGCCAGTGTACATCGAGGGCTGGACGCCGCGGGGGTACGGCCATTTTCCCGGCTCGCCAACGTCGCCGTGCCAGTCAGCGGGACCATAGAGCGGGGCCACGTCGAGCAGGCCCGGGTGCTTGCTGCTCACTCGTCACTCTCCTCGAGAATCTCAGCCACGAACTCGACGTCGCGCTTCGCGCCGATCACGAGCGGGGTTCGCTGATGAAGCGACGTGGGCTGAATGTCGAGGATGCGGCGCTTGCCGTCCGTCGCTGCACCGCCCGCCTGCTCG
>JBDTOH010000769.1:0-2504 GCA_039933355.1 Gemmatimonadota bacterium
CGTGAGCGGATCTTGCTCGGCGCAGTTATCGTACTGGGTCTTATCGTCGTCGTCCTGATCGCGCTGATGACCAAGAAGTAGAGAGTCCCTCCGTGCCGAAGATCGCTGGGCAGCTGACTTGCGCAAACTGTGGTGAGCCGCTTTTCCCAGACGATCAGTTCTGCGTCGGTTGTGGGCGAAGCAGCACCCTCGTGCCCGGTGGCACCGACTCCGGCGGAAGCACCTCCAACCCGACGCCGGTTACCAATCCCAATCTCATGACGAGGGCAGCCACGCGCGCGCTCACCCAAGTGGGCGGCGACGAGGTTCCGTGCGACGGCTGCCAGCGGTTGATGGGAACCGAAGAACGGTTCTGCGCCGGCTGCGGGCAGGTCCGGCCCGGGCTCGAGCTGACCCCGGTCGGGCGGGGCGAATCAAAGGCCGAGGTGGCGTGGCGCGAAGTTCAGGAGCGGCTCCAGCAGGCCACGCTCGGCCGCTACGAGATCGTCCGCGAGCTCGGCCGCGGCGGCATGGCGGCCGTGTACCTCGCGACCGAGACGACTCTCAAGCGCAAGGTCGCTATCAAAGTGATGCGGCCGAGCTTCCTCCTCGACGAGGGGATGGTGGAGCGGTTCGCCCGCGAGGCGCGGACCATGGCCTCGCTTCATCATCCGAACATCGTGACGATTCACGCCGTCGAGGAAGCCGGCGATCTCCACTTCTTCGTGATGCAGTTCATCTCGGGCCGCCCGCTCGACGAGCTGATCCGCGCCGAAGGGCAGCTGCCGGTCGCGGCGGTCCAGGCGATCATGTTCCAGGCCGCATCCGCGCTCAGTCATGCGCACCGGCAGGGCGTGATCCACCGCGACATCAAACCGGCCAACATCATGCTCGACGGCGATGGCAACGCGGTCGTCACCGACTTCGGGATCGCCAAGGTGGCCGACGTGGGGAACACGTCGCACACCGTAGGTCCGATGGGCACCCCGGTCTACATGAGCCCGGAGCAATGCACCGGCGCGCTGCTCGGCCCCGCGTCGGACCAGTACTCGCTCGGCAACGTCGCCTACGAGATGCTCACCGGCGTCCCGCCGTTCCAGCGGGCCTCGGCCATGGCGTTAGGCCTCGCGATCATGGCCGAGCCGCCCAAGCCGATCCGCGAGTTCCGGGCCGACTGCCCTCCTGACGTGGAGGCGGCCGTGCTCAAGATGCTGGCCAAGGATCCGAAAGCCCGGTGGGCCAACATCCTCGAAGCGGTGGCGGCGATCGGCGGCGACGCGCTCCACGACGACGATCCGGTCCGGGAGTTCCTCCGCGCGGTCGCGAAGAAGGAGGTCAAGCCCGACGCCAGACGCCTAACGCCGAGAGCACCGCGGACCTCGGGCTTCACGGGAATGAGCGGGAGCCGGGGTGGCCGGTTCCGCCGCGCGCTGTTCGTCTGGGGAACCATCGCGTGGGTGGGGATTGCCGCGGGGCTCTATCTGTTCCGGCATAAGCTGTTCCCGAACGGCGGCGCCGTCGCGCCCGCCGTGGCCGGAGCGAGCCGGCCGGAGCAGCCGACCGATACGATGACCCGCACGGAGGTTCCGCCCAAGGATCCGAATGCGCGGCCGGACCCTGCCGCGATCATCAAGAATCTCGAGACCATCAATCGGTTGATCTCCTCGGCCCAGGTGGCGATGGCGGAGAAGCGGTTCGACGCGGCGGCCCGAACCCTGTCTCAGGCGCTTCAGCTCGATCCGCAGAATTTCGCCGTGAAGACGATGATCGGGCAGCTCGCCGCCGCGCGGGCCCGCGAGGCGGGCGCAACGGTTGCGCAGGCGCCCGCTCCCGGCCCGCCGCCGGCGACGGTTCCGGCCGCCCCGACGACCACCGCAAATCCGCCGCCTGCGCCCCAGCCGCTTCCCCCGCCTCCGCCTCCACCCCCGGAGTCGGTAAAGCGGCCGAGCCACGAATCAGAGATCCGCTCCCTGATCTCGAGCTATGTGGCGGCGATCAACGCGCGGAACATCGGTCAAGTGAAGGCGATCTATCCCGGGATCACCGTGACCCAGGAACAGCAGTGGAAGGATCGGTTCGCGAAGGATGTGAAGAAGCTGAGCGCCAGCCTTGCGATTCGGAGCGTCGTCGAGAACGAGGACGGGACCGAAGCCGCCGCGACGTTCGAGATCCCGCTCACGATGGAGCCCGAAGGCGCGAGCCCGATCAGCGTGAAGATCCGGTGCGACGCGGTCCTCAAGAGCGAGGCCGGCCGCTGGCATATTGTGTCGCTGGCGGAGCGAGGGGCATGACAGAAGACAACGAGACGGGGGACGGGGGACAACCTGACCGCGGTCGTTGTCGTTAGGGCCCGGATCCCGTGTTCCTGGTACTCCCGTTCCCCCTCGCCTGTCCCCCGTCCTCGACGCCCGACGACGTCGCCGCGTTCATCGCCGCGAACCTGTCACTGGCGCGATTTCGCGGCTATCTCGCCGACCCCGACCGGGTGGTTTTGACCGCGCGCGACGACTCCGGATCGGACCGTC
>JBDTOH010000770.1:0-2502 GCA_039933355.1 Gemmatimonadota bacterium
TCGGGAATGCCATGGCCTCGTATGCGCTCGGACCCGTATCGCGCCATGAGCCCGATGATGAGCCCGCCAACCACCGGAACGAGGACCGCGAGCAACCCGAGGTGGTGCGCCGCGGGAGAGACTGGAGCGGCGGAGAGCCGGTGGAAGTAGGCGAGATTGGTGATGACCGCGATCAGCCACACGAGGAACCACGCCACCAGGGCGCTCCACAGGCCGACGACGACGGCCATCGCCGAGAGGACGATCAGCCGCCGGTCGGCTGTGAAGTCTCCGGGAATACGATGCGGCATCGTCCTAGCCCGCTTCGAGTGGACTATAGCCGGCCCGCTTCCAGAGCTTGGCGCGCAGATCGCGCTCGAGCGCCGCCTCTGCTTTGAGGCTGTCCCGGTCCCGACCGATCGTCGCGACCGCCACGATCCTCCCCTCTGATACGAACTCGACAACCCATTGACGATCGTGGAGGTCTCGAGCGATTTCGATCCGATTCCATCGTTCGGCATGGCCGACATATGAGACGACGGTGTCGTAGTGCTGAGTCCAGAAGAATGGAACGGCCGCGTACGGACCGGTCTGACCGAGCATGCTGCGGGCGGCTGCGCGTCCTTGCCGCTCCGCGACGACCCAATGCTCGATCCGGATTCGCGAACCGGTCGCGAGATCGGGCCAGCGCGCGGCATCACCAGCGGCAAAGACCCGCGGGGCGCTCGACTCGAGGCGCTGATCGACCAGAATGCCGCGGTCGACGGCGATGCCGGCACGTGCCGCGAGATCCGTGTTAGGCCGGACGCCGACCCCCGCGACCACGAGGTCGGCGCTCAGCCGCCGGCCATCGTCGAGGGTGACGTCGGTCGCGTCGATGCGAGCGGCTTGGCGGCCGAGATGAAAGCGGACGCCGTGCGACTCGTGCAGCGCCCGCAGGTGGGCCGACAGAGGCGGTCCAAGGGTCCGGTCGAGCGGTGACGATTCGGGGGCGACGACGTGGACCGCAACACCCCGGGCGCGGAGTGACGCCGCGACCTCGAGGCCGATGAAGCTCGCACCTAGTACGACGGCATGGCGGGCGCGTCCGGCCTGCACCACGAGCGCGCGCGCATCCGCGAGGCTTCGGAGGTAACAGACGTGGGGCAGGTTCGAGCCGGGGGTGGTCAGCGGCACCGGCGTCGCGCCGGTCGCAAGCAAGAGGGCGTCGTACGAGTAAAAGCTGCCGTCGGCGCACCCGACCGCTCGGCCTGGAAGGTCGAGGCGCGTCGCCGGGGCGCCCAGCACGAGGTGGATCTTCCGATCGCGATAGAACGACGGTTGGTGGAGTGACAGGTCTTCTTCTCGTGCCTTGCCCGCCAAGAACTGCTTGGAAAGCGTTGGCCGATCGTACGGCGCGTCGCGCTCGTCGCCGATCAGGGTGATGGACCCGTCGAAACCCTCCTGACGCAGGGCGTCGGCGGCCGCGGTTCCGGCAGCACCAGCCCCGACAATCACGACCGACCGGAGCGCTTGGGGACGCCACCCACTCTCGATCTCGACGGGCGGCTCGGGCGACCTCCGTCCCGTCACATAGAGCTGATCGAGGCGGCGCCTCACGTTCCAGCAAGGAATCGGCTCCAGCGCCGGCGCCCGCACCGGCTCCCCGGTCTTCAGACTGAAACAGGAATGGTGCCGCGGACACCGGATCGATTCACCGACCACCAACCCTTCGCCGAGCGGACCGCCCTGGTGCGAACAAACCGCTCCGATCGCATAGTAGTTGGCGCCTCGGCGCACGAGGAGCGCCGGGGCACCCCCGACATGACCGAGCAGCGAGCCGCCGTCAGGCACTCGGTCGAACGAGATGCCGCGCAGGAAGTCGGGTCCGGCCGGGGACAGCTGGGATTCGCTCATCTGCCTCCTCCTTGGAGCTCTCCGGAACCGCCCGCGCTCGCTTGACCGTCATGGCGGCCCGTATACCTTGATGCCAACTCATCTCTCGGCATGATCCGATGGCAACCAAACGTACGCCGGCACCGACCCCCGCTCGACAACGGACACCTCCGCTGCCTGACGATGCGGTGCGGGTGGTCAACGGGCTTCGGCGGGTTATGCGCGCCATCGAGCTCTATTCCCAAGAGGTCTACAAGGCTTACGGCCTGACGGGGCCGCAGCTGTGGGCGCTCAAGACATTGTCTCAACGGGGTCCGCTCTCGACCGGTGAGCTCGCCGCGGCCCTCGCCTGCGAGTCGAGCACGCTGTCCGTCCTGGTGGCGAGGCTGGAGCGCCGCGGGCTGGTGCGCCGGCTCCGGCCCCGAGCCGACAAGCGGTTCGTCGAGGTGGAGACAACGGCGAACGGGGCCGCGCTGGCCGCCGCGACGCCGGACGCCGCGCAGGGGCGCCTGTTGCACGGCCTGCAGGCCCTGGCACCGGCCCGGCTCCGGGCGCTCAGGCGCGGGGTCGACGAGATCGTGTCGATGATGGAGGCTGGGAATGTGGAGGCTCGTTTCTTTTTCTCCGGCACCTGAGGCCCTCCGCGAG
>JBDTOH010000771.1:0-2501 GCA_039933355.1 Gemmatimonadota bacterium
AGATCCCGCTTCCCGCCCTCATCCTGGTCTTGGGAACCACCGGATGGTTCGCGACCAGCCGGCTCGCGCGGGGAGAGGTGCTGCGGCTTCGCGAGGAGGGCTACGTTACGGCCGCCCATGCCCTCGGAGGCGGCCGGATCTCGACTATCTTTCGGCACCTTCTCCCCAACGCTCTGGGCCCGCTGCTCGTCTCGGCCACTCTTGGGGTCGGCGACGTGATTCTGCTCGAGGCGGGGCTTTCATTTCTTGGCGTCGGCGTCCGGCCGCCGACCCCGTCCTGGGGAGTGATGGTGCTCGAAGCGCGATCGGTCATCAGCACCGCTCCTTGGACCGCGTTCTTTCCGGGCCTCGCAATCGTCGTCACCGTGCTCGCCGTCAATCTGGTCGGCGATGCGCTCCAAACCGCCCTCGATCCCTGACGAGGTATGACCGCGCTCCTCGAAGTCCGCGATCTCCGCATCGGCTTCCCCGCTCCCCACGGGCGGGCCATGGTGCACGCGGTCGACGGCGTGAGTTTTCACGTGGACCGCGGCGAGACGCTTGCACTCGTCGGGGAATCGGGCTGCGGCAAGAGCCTCACCGCGCTCTCTCTCCTCAAGCTCGTCCCCGAACCGGGGCGGATGCTTCCCGGGAGCTCGATTCAGCTGGGAGGAGAGGAGATCACCGGGCTCACCGGCGAAGACCTTCGGGCCATTCGCGGGAAACGGATCGGCATGGTCTTCCAGGATCCGATGACCAGCCTGAACCCGGTCTTGACGGCGGGCTTCCAGGTCAGAGAAGCGGTGACCGCGCACCGGCGAATGACCAAGGCAGCCGCCAAAGACCGGGCCATTCAACTGCTCGGCGAGGTGGGAATCCCGGATCCCGCCGATCGCTACGCAGCGTATCCGCACCAGCTGAGCGGCGGCCTCCGCCAGCGCGTCATGATTGCGATCGCGCTCGCGGGCGAGCCGGAGCTGCTCGTCGCGGACGAGCCGACCACCGCGCTCGATGTGACGGTGCAGGCGCAAATCCTCGAGCTGCTCGACCGGATTCGGGTGAGCCGGGGTATGGCGGTCCTCCTCATCACCCACGATCTCGGGATCGTTGCGGGCCGAGCCGACCGGGTCGCGGTGATGTACGCGGGTGAGCTGGTCGAAGAAGCCCCGACCGCCGCGCTCTTCGCGGCGCCTTCGCACCCATACACGCGCGCGCTGTTGAGCTCGATGCCCCGCCTAACGGGCGCCCTCACCCGGGTGAGTCCAATCCCCGGCACCGTCCCGCCGCCCCACGCCTGGCCGGTCGGCTGCAGGTTTGCGCCGCGCTGCCAGCACGCCTTCGCTCGCTGCGCCGAGTCGCCGGGGTGGTACCCCGCGGGCCCCGACCAACGCGCCCGCTGCTGGCTCCTCGCCGAAGCCCCGGCTTCCGACTTCCGACTTCCGACACCCGAGCCCGTCCCATGACCGCCCCGTTACTGGAGGTGGGCGGCCTGGTGAAGCGGTTCACGAGCGGTGGCTGGCTCCAAGGCGGCCGGAAGACGGTCTACGCGGTCAACGGCATCTCGTTCGACATCGGCCGGGGCGAGACGTTAGGCATGGTGGGAGAGTCCGGATCCGGAAAGACCACGGTCGGACGGGCGGTCCTCCGCCTCACGCCGGCGGACGAGGGCGAGGTGCGGTTCGAGGGCGCCGACGTCCTTGCCGCCGATCGGCTCGCGCTCAGGGCGCTCCGCCGCAGGATGCAGATCATCTTCCAAGACCCGTACGGCTCGCTCGATCCACGGATGACGGCCGGCTCATCGGTCGCCGAGGGAATCGAGATCCACCGGCTCCTGCCCAAGAGGGAAATCGCCGGGCGGGTCCAGGGATTGTTCGAGGAAGTCGGGCTCGATCCCTCGTACGTCGAGAAATACCCGCACGAGTTCTCGGGCGGTCAGCGGCAGCGGATCGGGATCGCCCGTGCGCTCGCGGTCGACCCCGCGTTCATCGTCTGCGACGAGCCGGTCTCCGCGCTCGATGTCTCGGTGCAGGCACAAGTCATCAACCTGCTCCTCGACCTGCAGGCGCACCGCGGCCTCGCCTATCTCTTTATCGCGCACGACCTCGCCGTCGTAAGGCAGATCGCCCATCGAGTCGCCGTGATGTACTTCGGGCGAATCGTCGAGCTTGGCCCGCGCGACGCCGTCCTCGGCGATCCGCTCCATCCGTACACGGTCGCGCTGCTCTCAGCGGTGCCCGAACCCGACCCGACCACTCAGCGCACCCGGATCGTGCTTCCCGGCGATCCGCCAAGCCCGACGACGATCCCCCCGGGCTGCCCCTTCGCCGGCCGCTGCTTCCACCCGCGAAAAGACACCCGCTGCGTCACCGAGCCGCCGGAGCTCCGCTCGTTAGGCGGGTCGGTGGTAGCCTGCCACTATGCCGAAACCAGCCCCAAGCCCTAGCCCGATTTCCACTTCCGACTTCCGACTTCCGAAGCCCCTATGCCCCTCGACCTCTGGCTCATCGACGCCTTCACCGACC